>QHQV01000018.1 GCA_003219945.1 Verrucomicrobiota bacterium
CATCATCCTTGGCGCTCGACGGCCTGGGAAATTCATCCTGTCATGAAAATCGAGGTGGTGGAGTGAAGTACTGGCAAATCATCCTTAACAAGATGACCAAAGCTGGATTCAGCGTGGGCTGGGTCTCAGTGCTCGACCATTGTGGGCGCACAGTCTGGATCGTTGACGCCCACCGGGAGGGAAAGCGGTTGTCGTCCGTGCCGATGAAAAGCTGACTGCGTTTGTTGAACTGGAAAGGGTGATTCACCAGTTTGCGGTGAGTTTATTGTCGTAAGACTTTCACCACTCTCTAAAATCGCCGTTATGCTTGTGGGAGCTTGACATTCTGCGGCACTCGATCCGAAAACTCCGAACCTATGAAGAAATACATACTGTCTTTACTAGGTATCTTCGTTGTGATGGCGTTTATCGCTTCTTGTCAGCAGGAGGGAACGACCGTCACGGAAGAACCCGCTAACGGGCCACCCGCGTATATGAATCGTCCTTCGCCGTCACCGACGCGCTAGCGCAAGAAGCGCGGTCGGACTTTGGGCTGTGCGAAAACGTGCAGGCGGATGAAAGCTGACTGCGTTTCTGGAACTCGAAGCGGCGATCCTGACAGAGCAAGGCCAAAAGCCCTTGCCGTGTCATCCTTCGTCGTTTTCGCGCTATTCATCGAAAAGGATTTGCGCTGTGCTTTTTGAAATAACAAGTAATCGGCCATTCACAATGCTGCGATCGTCATCGGTCAAAGCGAACTGGACGAACCAGCAGTTCGGATAAGAACTGTAAAAAAAAACGCGGTCGCCACGCACGTGGCAGTAGTCTTCCGGCAGAGTATCCCTGATCTTAAAAGAACGGACAAGTGACGGTCGATATCGGTCGTGAAAGATCGCCAAAGCTTGCTCTCGGTATATAGGAAATGTCTTCCGAAGGCGGCGCATGTTTGATCGACTGGTCCGATAGCGCCTGACACATTTGATGATCAGTTCAACTAATCGGATTTCTAATTTTCACTAACGTCATGTTGTAATTGTTCTTGGCTTTGTGAAGCGTCTCGACCGGTGTTCCTTCGCGTCCCCCAGACGCAAGAACACCGCCCTCGCACTTGGGAAACCCGTGCCGATGCCTTGCGCGGGCGAACTTCATAAAGGTGTTGCGGGCCGTCATCGCGTTCGTCCATATCACTTTGTCATTGCTGTGTGGAGAGCAAAAACAAAATCGGACGCACGGCTACATAATGAAGCTCAAGCGCGTAATAGGAGTGGTAGGACTTGTCGCGGTGTATTGCGGGCCGGGGCTGTTCTTCATCTTAGCGGTGGCACTCGGCGTGAACATCGGCGTCGCACTGTTTATCACACTGGGCATGGTGATAGTAATTCGCTTCGTCTTGAATATCGATTTCTAACATTCGCTGGGACAGATTGAAAGTCGCACGCGTCATGGGGCGGCGCTGTATCAGTTTTTTGTTGCTGTGGGGAGAGCAAAAGCGACAGAATCCCGGCTGCGTGAAATGTTCGGCGACTACGCTCGCTATGTTGGCAGTTCTGTCCGCGTCACTCGCGCTGGCTGAAGACTTCAAAACCATCAAGGGCAAGGTGTACAAAGATGCCACCATCAGCCGTGTCGATGCGGACGGGATCGTGCTTAGAACCAAAACGGGAATTTCTAAGGTCTATTTCATTGAACTCCCCAAAGACGTTCAGGAACGGTTTCATCCCCGTCCCAGTCCTACGAAGACCGTCGCGGCACAGCGCCAGCGCGAGCCGATCAAGAAAACGGGCTGGGCAGCGGCGATGGCAAATCCGATTGCTTTTATAGTATTCGTGGTTGCCGGGACTATTATTATTGCCGGCGTGGTGTTTGCTATGGTCCGTAGTCGTCTTCGATCAAGTAACGATGCGAGCAAAGTCTAAATGAAATGCTGGGAAATCATTCTGGAAAATCTCCGCAACGCTGGGTGGAATTGGGTTGTGGCTGCAGAGCGCAGCGATGCTGGACGCTTTATAGTGCATGCAGATCAAGAGTTGCCTGCCTTTCTCGAACTCGAATCCGCGATTCGCGATAAGCAGTCTCGGTTGCGCGGACCTTGCTAATAGTCCCGACTGCCGCCGTCAGTTAGCTCGACGCCGCAAGCAGCGGCTGCCGAGCCGCATTTACGAAAATACCAAAAGCTTAGCAGCGTAATTTGCGCCGCAGCGCAGCCAAGCCGAGCAAACCGCAACCGAGCAGAGAAACTGTTGAGCCGCCATCGGGCACCCCAACCCCTCCGATCACGAGCGTGAAGTTCTGGTTCGGTAACCCAGTCCCCCACGACCATACGTAGGTGCCGGGCGTCACGCCGAGGCTGGCGAAGGTTGCGTTGTTAAAGGTCAGGCTATCCGATAGAGCATCACCGGAGTCATAGCCCGTTGGCACGAAAAGAAAGTTAAAAATAGATCTGAGGGCAACAAAGTCTCCGCTACCAGTGGTGGCGGAAAAAAAGCCCCCGGGGCCGAAACTCGTCGGTCCGGTGAATCCGGTGTAACGGTCTGTGGCCGTTTGCAAACCATCCCCCATGAAAATTAGACTCGAACTTGCTTCAATCCCGTGGCCGCTGCCTTGGAATGAGCCCTGGAGAGTCAGTCCGGTCAAGTTAAAGGCTCCACTTCCGTTCGCCACAACGTTGGACCCGACTTGCTCCAGCGTTACGGTGAAACCTTGGGCGGGCTGGACGGAAAAGAGCGACGTGACGGCAATTCCGAAAAGTATAAGCGGTAGGAGTTTCTTGGGTAAGGCTTCCATGCCAGATTTAAAAGCATTAAGGATGCCATTGCAGAGCGAAATACTAAATGCCTCTCGCCCGGTTCGTTTTAAAAAGATCGGCTGCTACGTAAGAATCAAGAAAGTGTAAAAACACGCCGAAACTGTTAAGAACGCCGACGATTTGGCACGCCCAGAGTTCACCATTCTGTGAACTCGCCGCGTGCTCGTGCGCCTCGATTGCCAGCAGCATCGTGAACACGAATCACAGCATCATGTCAACGGCTGTGATGTCTCGCGTAGCCCACGGCGTTGCTAAGTTCGCGTGCCTGTCGCTCCGACTCAACCAGTGGTTTAGTCGAATGGACTGATGGAGACAGCTTCCGCGTGCGGCTGGCCGAGGGTCGCTTGGAAACTTTTCGTCTGTATTTTATAGACACCAGCGAATCGCGCTCACGCGGCACACGGTCCGATGAACAAGCGGCCTACTTCGGACTAACGCGAGCGCAGGCAATCGAACTTGGCAGCCAGGCGAAGGTATTCACGGCAAGGGCTCTTGCACAACCGTTCACAATCTACA
>QHQV01000019.1 GCA_003219945.1 Verrucomicrobiota bacterium
GATCGACGACAAAGGACAGATCCAGGTGAACCGTGGCTTTCGTGTGCAGATGAATAGCGCGCTTGGCCCATACAAAGGCGGGTTGCGTTTTCATCCGACCGTCTATGCGGGCATCATCAAGTTTCTCGCCTTTGAACAAGTATTTAAGAACTCGCTAACTGGTTTGCCGATGGGCGGCGGTAAAGGCGGTTCGGACTTCGATCCAAAAGGCAAGTCCGACAGGGAAGTCATGCGATTTTGTCAATCATTCATGACGGAACTGTTCCGGCATGTCGGTCCGCATACCGACGTGCCTGCAGGAGATATTGGCGTAGGCGGTCGGGAGATCGGATACCTTTTTGGCCAATACAAACGCCTGGCAAACGAATTTACAGGTGTGCTGACCGGGAAAGGTCTCACCTGGGGCGGCTCGCTCATTCGCCCGGAGGCCACTGGTTACGGCGCTGTTTATTTCGCACAGGAGATGCTTAAAACGCGCGATGAGGCGATCGAAGGCAAGGTTTGCACTGTTTCAGGTGCCGGTAACGCGGCGCAATATACGGTGGAGAAGTTGCTTCAGTGCGGCGCAAAGCCTGTCTCGATGTCCGATTCCAGCGGCTACATTTACGACAAGAATGGCATCACGGAAGAAAAACTCGCCTTCGTAATGAGCATTAAGAATGTGCGCCGCGGACGCATCAACGAGTACGTCAAAAAGTTCCGCGGCTCCAAATATGTAGCTGGCCAGCGGCCTTGGGGAATCAAGTGCGATTGTGCGTTTCCGTGCGCGACGGAGAACGAAATCACGGCCGAAGACGCAAAAAAACTGGTCAACAACGGTTGTTACCTTGTGTCTGAAGCGGCCAACATGCCGAGCGTTCCCGCAGCGGTCGATCTGTTCCTCGCGAAAAAAATTCTGTTCGGCCCCGGGAAAGCGGCGAACGCCGGAGGCGTTGCCACTTCTGGTCTCGAGATGAGCCAAAATTCGATGCGTTTGCCGTGGCCACGCGAGGAGGTCGATTCGCGGTTGCGCCACATCATGTCGACGATCTTCAAAAACTCCTGGGACACTGCGGAAGAGTACGGGCAGGCCGGCAATCTCGTAGTTGGCGCTAACATCGCCGGATTCGTAAAAGTCGCCGATGCCATGCTCGACCAAGGGGTGGTATGACGTGACTCCTAAAGCTGGGAACCTGTATATCCCGCGGGCACGTAGATCACCTCTCCAATTCGAATATCCAGTATATGAAAATAAGAACGAAGTGCTCGCTTCTGCTATTCGCTTTAGTTTCCGCGGCGCTCGGCTTAGTAGGATGTGGAGGCTACTACAGCGCCTACCCGGGCTACGGACCATATTATGGTGGTGACTATGGGGGCGGTCCGTATTATCGGGGGCCTGCTTACGGGGGTTATCCAGGCTCCGTCACTGTGGAGGTAGGCGATCGGCCTTACTATGTGCACGGTGGTGGCTACTATGTAGGCCGCACCTATTACGTCTGGAAGCCAGGACATTGGGTTGTGCGTAACGGTCAGCGAGTCTGGATCCACGGCCACTACGTCGTGCGAGGAGGATATTAAACGGGGGTCTTGCGCTCCGACTGATGGTTAACGATCGGCTGCGCCAAGCCGCAGCGCGCAAGACGGAACCGCAAAGCTGTTGCCAGACAGCCTAGTCCATAGCGCACACTTCTACGGAAATTGATCGATGACGCTTCCGGCATGTAACGCGCTGGACACGTCACTTCGCCGATGGCGCAACCAAGAGCGATGATTTGCGCGAGGATCTGATTGTCGAAAACAAAATCGTTGGAGTTCGTTTGCAATGGCAGCCGCTCCAACAGCTGGCGCGAAAACGCGCGATAGCCGGTGTGATATTCGGACAGCTTCGCTCCGATGAGAAAATTCTCCACGAACGTGAGGAACCGGTTTGCAACGTATTTCCACCAAGGCATGCCACCGCGCAGCGCGCCTCCGCCGAGGATCCGCGAACCGAGCACGCAAGGATAAAGACCGCTTGCCACAAGAGCTGTCATCGCTGGAATCAGCTGCGGCGTATACTGATAATCGGGGTGAATCATGATGATGATGTCTGCCCCTGCGGCCAATGCGAGCCGGTAACAAGTTTTTTGGTTCGCGCCGTAACCGCGATTCTCCGGATGCACTTCCACCTGCACGTTTGGCAGGGTGCGCGCGATTGCCACTGTTTCATCGTGGCTCGCATCGTCCACAACGATGACTAGGTCGACGATACCATGCGCCATTACTTCGTCGTAAGTCTGGCGCAACGTCCGCGCGGCGTTATACGCGGGCATCACCACCACAATTTTCTGGCCGCTTAGCATCGTGATCGTCGAATATGCGGTGGAAAGCTAGCTTGCAAGCTTCATGACGATTTTTTACGACCCAAGCTGCCTGGAATATTCGAGCCCCGGTCATCCGGAGCGACCGGAGCGGATCGCCCGCACTGCCCCCCTTCTGAAGGAGCGACACGCTGATTGGAAATGGCGCCAACCCGCTATTGCGACGGATGCGCAATTGCTGCGCGCACATTCGCGTGAGCATGTCGAAGCCGTTTCCAACGCGCTCGGACATTTCGATCTTGATACGCCATTTTATCCCAACATTGAAGTGCAAGCGCGCCGTTCGGCTGGTGCGGCAATCGACGCAATGCGTTCCGCGCTGCGCGGCGAGCCCGCTTTCAGCTTGATGCGACCGCCGGGACACCACGCCACGCGAGATCGCGCTATGGGTTTCTGTTATTTCAGCAACGTTGCCGTCGCGGCTCTCGACGCGTTAGAAAACAACGCTGCACGGATTGCCATTTGGGATTTTGACGGCCACCACGGGAACGGCACCGAGGCGATCGTGGCAAACAATGAGCGAATTCGATTTGCATCGATTCATCAGTTCCCCGCATATCCCGGGACTGGAGCGAAATCGTTCGCGAACATTAATAACTATCCGATCTCGCCTTACACACCGCGCGAGGCAATTCTCGGCATTGCGCGGCGTTCTCTCGATAACTTGATCGCTTTCGAACCTAATTTGCTTCTGGTTTCAGCAGGGTTCGATGCATACGCGTGCGATCCTCTGCTGCAACTAACACTCGAACGCGAAGCGAAGACTTCGCTACATTCGGCGAGTGGTTAAACAAAATCGGTATTCCTGTTTCAGTCGTCCTCGAGGGCGGATACAGCAATGACTTGCCGGAGCTGATCGACGCGTGCTTGACAGCCTGGCAGGCTTAGCGCCACAAATTTGCACGCATCAAACGCAGACAACTTTCTGGGTCTTGAACACCTGTGTCAATTGGGTTGCTTTACTGTCGCATCCAATTCTGCCGCTGCGTTAACTATCTCCTCATACCCGTACTGCCGTGCTCTGGCTTTGGCCGCGAGCAACCCGCACCGATGCACATTTTTGAAGTCGCCGTAAGGAAACTTGTATCTTCGCTTCGAATTCTCTGGGAAGCGACGATCGATGCCTAGATGCCATTTGGCATACTGCTCGAATCCATGAAGGCGAATAAAATCATTCTCTTCGTCCGCTGAAGGGCGATGTTTGGTCCACTCGCCTCTGCCGTCCGCAATGATCTGTCCCTGCTTGATAAGCTCCATAGCGAACGTGAAGGCAATTTCGTTCAGCTCAATACCCTTTCGCGATTGAGCGGCAACCGAGCCGATCACAAAAAGAGAAACTGCGATTGCGACTGAATGAACAAAGGCAGTGCTTCGAATGACAGCTTTCATTTATCGCCTGTCTCGCTATTTCTCTGCAGTTGGTCAATAGTTTGCAGCAAATCGGGCCGTAGTTCAGCTTGGTAGAACGCTTGAATGGGGTTCAAGAGGTCGTGGGTTCGAATCCCGCCGGCCCGAGATTAACTGTAGCCGCGTTCTCTGAGCGTCGCTCCTTTCGGCGAGAGACCGCCGCTACAAAAAATCATGCTTAGCGCTGGAATCGTAGGTCTACCAAACGTCGGGAAATCAACGCTTTTCAATGCGGTCACACGCACACACAAAGCGCCGGCGGAGAATTATCCGTTCTGCACGATTGATCCCAACGTGGGCATAGTGATCGTGCCCGATCCGCGCCTCCAAAAGATTGCAGAGATTTCGCGCTCGAAGAAAATCACGCCGACAGCGATCGAGTTTGTGGACATCGCAGGCTTGGTGAAAGGCGCGAGCGCGGGTGAAGGCCTTGGCAATCA
>QHQV01000020.1 GCA_003219945.1 Verrucomicrobiota bacterium
AGATTGCTCGATAGATGAAACGCGTAGGCGTTCAAGCCTGCGATGGCATGATCGAGCATGTACGAGAACAGATGCAGAGGCGAATAGTTGAGGTAGTAGGAATTGGATAAAATCTGCCTGATGTGTTCCCACGTGACGCCCTGGATCGACGCGTTGTCGACGACGTACTGCAGATCGTCAATTCGGAAGAAACCCAGGCGAAGGTCGCCTGCGTAAAGAACGGCGGTTGCCAGAATGCATAGCAAAACGATGACGGTATTTAACTGCCATGGGCTTGGTAACACGCATGAGTACGGACGAGCATGGGCTTTTGCTTTGGCAGATTTGTCGGGGTTTTTCCTACCACCAGAATGCCGTGAACTCGCCATCGCTTCAGGCGCGGATCGGGTTTGTGCTCTTTTAATGGAACCCACCTAACGGAAATTCTATCTCCGGCTGGATTTTAGTCGGCTTTGGCAATTCTCGACACGAAAATTCCATCTTCGATTGGCTCCAAAAGCGATTTTGCCTGGGGAAGCGTTTGCGTTTCGATTTCGTTTGAATATCCGTGGCACTTCACTGTCTCATATCTAACTCCGAACCTATCATGCATTTGCGTTTCGTAATTTTTCTCATCGTTGCCTCGCTCAGCATTCCGGCAATTTTCGCGCAAGGAACGAATCAGCCGACCGTCGACGAACTTGTTGCCAAGGACATCGAGGCCAAGGGCGGCGCGACCGCGTTGAACAACCTCCAAACGCTGCGCTCAACTGGTAAGCTGCTGCTTCCCGTGCAGGGACAGATCGAGCTTGGCTATCTCCAAACAAAAAAGCGCCCGGATGAAGTGCGCACCGAAGCTTCGCTTCAGGGGATGACGCAGATTGAGGCGTATGACGGCAAGGAGGGATGGAAGGTTTCGCCATTTTTCGGACGCAAAGATCCGGAGCGCATGTCCGCCGATGATGTGAAGGCGCTGGTGGAAGATACCGAGATCGACGGCCCGTTGGCCGATTGGAAAACAAAGGGCAGCACTGTCGAATATCTCGGAACCGAGGATGTTGATGGGACGCCCGCGCACAAACTGAAGGTCGTGCGAAAGAACGGCGATGTCAGTTTTGTGTATTTGGATCCTGATCACTTTCTTGAGATCCGAATCGTGACCCAACGAATGCGACACGGCGCGCATGAAGAAGTCGAGACGGACCTTGGCGATTATGAAAAAGCCGGTGGCGTGTTTGTTCCGACCTCAATCGAGGTCGGACGCAAAGGCTCACCGGACAAGCAAACGATCGTCGTCGATAAAGTGGAATCGAACGTGCCGGTGGACGACACGATATTTCATTTCCCCGGCCAAATAACTGTCCCTCAACCGCAGCGCTGAGCTTGCGCAACACCGAATTGGCACTTCTATGAATTTCGCACGTAATCCTTTTGAAGCGCGATGCATCCTGGCATCGGTTTTTCTTTGCGCTATTTCTGTCTACGGAGCCGACGCTCCATATAATTCGGCGAGCATTTCCGGGCTCGGAGCGCGCAACATCGGATCGGCGGCAATGAGCGGACGGATCTCGGCGATCGCCGGTGTGCGCGAGCCCTCCGGCAAGATCACGCTCTATGTGGGCTCGGCCAGTGGCGGTGTTTGGAAATCCGATGACAGTGGCACGCGATATCGCCCGGTGTTTGATGAACAATCTGTGCAATCGATCGGCGCCATCGCGCTCGACCCGAAGAATTCGAAGAACGTTTGGGTCGGCACTGGTGAATCGTGGACGCGCAACAGCGTGTCCATCGGCGATGGAATGTACAAGTCAACCGATGGCGGCGAAACGTGGTCGCGTGCTGGCCTGGAGAAATCGGAACGCGTCGCGCGGATAGCCATTGATCCAAGAAACAGCGACACGGTGTTCGTCGCGGTGCCCGGCGCGTTATGGAGCGATTCGCCCGACCGTGGTTTGTACAAGACAACCGATGGTGGTAAGAGGTGGCAGCAAGTTCTCAAGGGAGCGAATCTTTCCACCGGCTGTACCGATATAAAGATCGATCCGGATAATCCCGATATCATGTTAGCCGCGATGTGGGATTTCCGGCGCAAGGGCTGGGAATATCGCTCGGGTGGCGACAGCCCGACCGCGCCTTCCGCCAGTGGATTGTTCCGTTCGACCGACGGCGGGAACACCTGGACAGAAATCACATCGGACGGTAACAAAGGTTTCCCGAAGAAACCGTACGGCCGGCTGGCGGTCGCCATTGCGCCTTCCAATTCCAAACGGGTTTACGCCTTCGTCGAATCGCCGGACAGCGCATTATTTGTTTCCGACGATGGCGGCGCGACATGGGAGAAACGGGACAAAAGCCAGTGGATGGTCTGGCGGCCGTTCTACTTCGCGAATCTCGTCGTCGATCCCAAAAATCCAGACCGCCTGTTTAAGCCGGACGGCACACTGATTGTGAGCGACGACGGCGGAAAAAGCTTTGCCGAGGTTGGTGGTTTTCAAGGTGCACACGGAGACGCGCACGACGTGTGGATAGATGCGACGAACCCGCAGGTAGTATTCGTGGGAGACGACGGTGGAATGTGGTACTCGTACAACGGCGGCAGCAAATGGTGGAAGGCCGAGAACCTGCCGGTATCGCAATTCTACCATGTCAGCATCGACAATGACGATCCGTACCACGTTTACGGTGGTTTACAGGACAACAGTTCGTGGGTTGGCGACTCGCAGTACCCAGGCGGCATAACCAATCATCGTTGGGAAAATATGTTTAACGGCGATGGATTCTGGATGTTCCAAGACCCGGCTGACCCTGACTACATCTATGCGGAATACCAGGGCGGCGAGATCGGACGCGTCAATCATTACACGCACCAGGCCCGCAACATCAAGCCGCGGCCGAATTACAATGAGAAGCTCCGGTTCAACTGGAATACGCCGATTGCGCTTTCACCTAACGAGAAGGGAACAATCTACATCGGCGCGCAATTCCTGTTCCGCTCACGCGATCATGGCCAGACATGGGATCGCATTTCACCAGACCTGACCACGAACGATCCCCAAAAGCAGAAGCAGGAACAATCCGGCGGCGTCACCGTGGATAATTCATCGGCGGAAATGCACACGACAATTTATTCCATCAGCGAATCCC
>QHQV01000277.1 GCA_003219945.1 Verrucomicrobiota bacterium
CTTCGGGTCGAATAATCGCAAGGTGAGACCTTCGAGAAGTTTGCCTTCCATTCCGGGAAACTGCGTGGTCGAGTATGTATCCATGTCGGCCGCACCGTTTAGAATCTTCGTATTCACGTCCGAGGAATCGAACTCCGTCCAGGTGCGGCAATTGGCCAGCCGCTTATCCAGATGCCGGTTGTGCATTTTCCATTTTCCGACCAAAAAATCGAAGTCGTTAGGCGAGGAATTAGGCGAGGCGGTCATCTTGAGCTCGCCGTGAGCGTCGAATTCCACTTTGGGAATGGGGATACTTTCGTCCGCCGTCAGTTCTTTGTTTTGCGCCGGAGCAAAATGGGAAAGCGCCAGGACCAGACTGATGATCAGGCAAGTTCCAGGAACGAAAGTGCGTCGCATCGCTCAACAAAGCTAAAACCGGGCGGTAGTAAATCGCCGTTGAAGCGTTGAAGTGTCCGCCACGGTGGATTCGTCCAGCGGCGAATTGAACTCCGAAAGCTTTGACTCATTCGCTCCCGCGCATTGCGACCTCTCGGTTTTGCCCATCTATGTCACTCGCGTCCCGCGGCTCCATTCACTCGCTCCTACCCCCGTCGTTTTACCTTGATCACTCGCACTTCCCAGTGCTTGCGCCAGCTACTTAGCTGCGTTGCCGTCTACCCGCGCGATTGAAACTCGTTCGCTTCCCAGCTCACTCGCCGCTACCCACCGCGGCTTTGCCTTCTATGTCGCTTTCCCCAAAAGCTCCATTCGCGAGCGGGTCCTTGAATCGTTGACGCGTCCGGCACCGGGAATTCCTCCAGCGGCGAATTAAAGGGGAAAGATGCAAGATTTCGCGACCCTCTGGACGACGATCGATCCGATCGGTGCTGAGCGGCATTGAAACTCGCTCGTTTCCCTTTCTCGCTCGTCGCTACCTCGCGACTTTGCCTTCTATGTCGCTGATCCCTCAGCTCCATTCTTCTGGTGACAGTGCGAATCTGGTTAAGTATATTTTGGCATGGAATCTGGTTAAGTATATTTTGGCATGCCCGCAGCTAAATATCGTCCAATTCGCGAAGTTCAAGGGAACGGCACAGTGTCGAAAGCCAGGATCAGGCAGGCCGTAAAGAAATTGGCCGAGTTAAAGCGAGCTCATCCTGCTCGGTACAAGGAAAAAATTCGGGCCAGCGCGAGCACACCTGTCCAGCTAGTTGTTCGACATAGTTAACCGAAATGCCGGCGTCCCCCAGCGCTAGCGTATTCATCAACTGCCCGTTCGACTCGCGGTATCAGCCGCTTTTTGAAGCGATCGTATTCTGCGTTTCCGCCTGTGGGTTTGTGCCACGATGCACGCTGGAGCTTAGAGATGCGGGCGAGGTTCGGATCGAGAACATCTATCGATTGATCGACGAATGTCACCAGGGTATTCACGATATCTCCCGCACTGAGGTGCAAGGGCAGCCATATGGGTTGCCGCGATTCAATATGCCGCTCGAATTAGGCATTTTTCTTGGCGCAAAACGCTTTGGAAAACATTCCGCGCAGAAACGCGTCTTGATTTTGGATCGCGAGCCTTATCGCTACAGACGTTTCATCTCGGACATTGGCGGCCAGGATATTCAAGCTCACCGGCGAAGCCCCGCGAGAGCGATTCGCCATGTGCGTGACTGGCTTCAATCCGCTCCGGGCAAAACCGCTATTCCGGGCGGCAGGAAAATCTGGGAAGATTACCGCCTTTTCCGGCGAGAACTTCCCGCGATCGCCGAGGAGGCCCAGCTCGATCCTAGGCAATTGACATTTATCGATTACCTCCTGCTCGCTTCGAATTGGCTGCAGGAACATCGCAGATAAAATAGCAATGGTGGAAGTCGACGACGTGTAGTTCGTATTTAGGGCCACGTTGCAGCAGATAGACGTAAATTTTCAAGTCGTTCTTAAAGAAACGTCCGAAGTTCTCAAGAATGCCGCCGGGCAAGTCGGCACAATATTTTTCGGCGAACAACACTTCGCCTCGCAAGTTCCGTATAAAGTTGACGTGCGAATAAAGGCTCGCTCTTTACGTGATCTTTGTCATTCTCGGCGTGTGAGCGGCAATCTTTATCGCTTGCGCCCCTGTCACGTCATAGGGCCGTACCATTATCTTTGAACATGCTGGCGAAGCCAAATAAGACGGTGGTTGAAGGCACTGTTCGAGCGATCATACCAACAAGCGACGGTCAGGGACACGAGATCGAAATCAAAGTGTGTCGTAATCTCACGCGTGGCCGAACTGACGACTTTATCCAGCCCGCAGAGGGACAATCGCTGATTCTTTTTGCGGCCCAAACGCCAGATGTAACGATTGGCGATCGCGTTCGGGTACAAGCGCGATTGCTAGGGGGCCCGTTCGGCGAACGGAGCGTTCTCGAACAACTCGATCCGCTCTCCGACCAAGCTTGATCGGGGAGCTACACCTCTGCTTGCAACCTCACGATACCTCCACTCATCGCGATATTCGTAAGCGTTACGCGTGAAGGAGAGCCCTTGTTTGATCGTGTTGACGGGGTAGTATTGTCGTGAATTGCCGCGACACCCTTATCGCCGGGGAAAAGATCCCCGGCATCCCCCGAATTCTTGAGTAGTTCCAGGTCCTTGTTTCCATCTGCTTGTAGCAGTGCCACGAGATAGGCGAGCGGATTGTCATTGTTCGATTGCCGCTCGTCGATATGCCAGACCGCAAGACCTGAACCCGGGAGCGCGGCATCGAGACCTTTGGCTTGACGATTCTCCAGAAGGAAATATTCCGGCCCGGTTGCTCCCTTTTTCCAAACCCGGTAGCACTCGGTCTTTTTTGCTTCCAGCGTGTTGAGTTGAATTGATCTTTTTCTAGTAACCAGCTTCGGCTTGATCCAACCGAGTTTGGAGAGACACCAACACGACATTCGCGAGGGACGATTTCCTTTGCCTCCCCACGACCCGGCTGCCATGAGGCACCATTCACCGACTCCATGAGATCGAAAGGTCGTGTCGTAGAGGTCGGGCAATCCAAGCAGGTGACCGAATTCGTGGGAAAAAACGCCGGCGCGTCCGTCTTCAGGTTCGGTGGAATAGGCAAATACTTTGACTCCCTGATGTACGAACGGCCGCGGAAGAGTCCACGTATGCGACCAGATCATGTTCTTTCGCTTGCTGGGATTTGGTTCTGCTTCGGCACCATGCCCCGCATGGATAAGGAAGATCGCGTCTACAAACCCGTCGTCGTCCGCGTCAAAGCGCGCCAGGTTATCGCTCCTACAAAAAGTCGTCAGCGCGTCATGGAGCAGTCCCGGCGTGTTATTGGGATAATCAGTTCCCGTGCCGCTTTGCCTTGCTGTGTAATAGCTGTAAGGCTGGGGCGCACGCACATAGCCGATCACTTCGCCGGTTAGGTCCAACGCGCCGTAGGAAAGTTGCCCGTAAAAATTAGTCATCGAGTTCCGGTTCGCCTTGTTAAAGAGCAGGTTTTCGAAATCCCTAACCCGTCGCGTTCCCTTGTTGTCGGGAAAGTCGACCAGCAGTGCGATGGCGTGCACGTTCCGTTTTTTCGGCCTCTTCGAGTCGACTGAAGCCACAGCCGTTTTTGGAACCTGCGGTGGACCGGGACTGCGGGTGGAGAGTTCGTACCGAAAAAAAATTCGGTTGTTAAAGCTCGGCCGCGCAATGGCGTGAGTCGTGACGATCCCCATTAGGCGCGCGATTTGCAGCTCCTGAGCGGAGAGGATGTGGTGCTGCTCGAGCTGCTTTGCAATATTTTTCAGGACTTTGGGGTGCGCTCTACACGCTGTCGCGCCGAGCGCGCGCATTTGCGATTGCGCTTCTCTCAAGATCTCGACCGGTCCTCTGTCCACCTGATTAATACCCGTAATTCACGTATTAAACTTCCTTAGGTATGAGCGGTTTCGCACTATTTCGATCGAATTTAATCGGGTCATCATTTTGCTAATGATGGATTTCGCGTTCTATCGCGCGCGATCCCGCGCGCCACCAACTTTGCCTCGCGCTTGATGAGTCATTCGTATAAGGATACAGCGCACATTTGCCGCAAATGTCTCCGCTCCTGATCAAGATCAGCAAAGATTTCGCTACCCTTTGGACGACGATCGATCCAATCGGCAACGTGGCGTTGTTTGCCGGCTTGACCGCTGCGCTCACCCGGGCAGAGCGGCATATGACGGCCCTGCGCGCTGTGATTTACGCCACTATCATCCTCGTTGCCGCCGCGACCGCCGGCCAGGTCATTCTCGACGCAATCGGCATTCACATGCACTCGCTCAAAGTGGCCGGCGGCATCATTCTGTTCCTGTTCGGCGTGCAGATGCTTTTCGGGAAAATGGATGCGAAGACAGACAGATCGCCAGAGGAAGGACGTGACCTCGCGGTGTTCCCGCTGGCGGTGCCTTCCATCGCCGGACCGGGCGCGATAATGGCGGTGATCGTCTTAACTGATAACGATGTCTATACGGTGCCGGAGCGGCTCGAAACCGGCGTTGTCCTGGTAGTGGTGCTCTTCCTGACCTATCTCCTGCTGCTTTTTTCGGATGCGATTCTGCGCGTGATCGGTCGACAGGGCGCGTCTGTTCTCGTCCGTGTAATGGGACTCATCCTCTGCTCGCTGGCAGTGGAAATCGTGCTCACTGCGCTCGGCGTCGTCGGCTGGACGACGGGTGCGCCGCACTAGAATCGCTCTGGCCGAGGCGGGTAGACGTGATCAGTGATTAGTGATCGGCTGGCAGTTCGATGCAGCCTGTGTAATTCGCTTTTTGCTCGCGTCGAGCGGGCGCGATAGAATCTCGGCGTGACCGCGAGTGAGGTCATTGAGGAGATCGAGCGACTGCCGTCGAAAGAAAAAACCGAGGTGCTGACCGCCTTGCTGCGTTCACGGACGACGAAGCGTCAGCTATCGCCGGACGAACTCGTGGCATTAGCAGATCAGATGGTCGCGACCAAAGATCCAGAAGAGGCAGATCGACTGGAAAAAGAGATTCTAGCGGGCTTTTACGGCCGCTGAGCGATGCCTCGCATTCGACGCGAGTGCATCCCGAGCCGCTGATGGCCCACCTCATCAGGCGAGTTCGACAACGTGAAGTTTCAACTTCGCAACTGGGACTGCTCGCACGCTGGCTGGTTACAGATCCAGAAGTGCCTGAGGGTCTGTGGTTCAAACGATTTCCGGAGATGATCGCCTGCCGCGAAGCCGAATTGGTGAAGACGTTTCTACGGTCCGGACAGGTTCCTGCGGGTGAAGAGGTGACCTAATCGCAACGAAAGTTCACGATACGAGCAGCGAGCGGACGGAAATTTCCTCGTCGATCTCGTCCCATTGAATTCCGATGCCGCGACCGATGAGCCGCTAATGGGGCACCCCGCCGCTACAACAAATGCGCGGCTTTAATGTCTCTTGTATCCGAAGAAACCGCGGTGGCGGATGATGTCGGCAACTTGCGGTGGCACCATCTCGTCCCAGCTTTCGTCGCCGCTGGCGATACGCTTGAGCACGTCGCGTGAAAATATCGACAGGTATTCGGGATTGTAGTTATCTAGCTGCACAAAGCTGCCGCGACGACAAAGATAATCGTAGAGCAGTTGCAGATCAGACTTCAGGTTCACACTCCCAATCGTCTGTAATTCATCGCTGGGACTTCGTTGCAGGGGATAAACATAAACTTTCAAATCGTTCTTAAAGAGGCGCCCAAAATTCTCAAGAATGCCGCCAGGCAGTTCGGTGTAATACTTTTGGTCGAACAACTCATACACACTCGGCACGCCCATAACGATCCCGATGCGTTCGCGCGTCCGCCACGCGAGGTAAGCGGCTAGCCGATAATACTCGAAGTAATCGGAGATGAGCACCGTCATGCCACAGGCGCCGAGGACCTCGGCGCGCCCGAGAAAATCACGACGGTCAACATCTTTGCCGCCCGCCAGCAGATTGCGCATGGTCAGTTCCATCAGACCGAGAATCGGTTTGTTCTCCACGGCGGGTTCCTTCTTAAACTTCGTCAGCGCGCACTGAAACATGTCGAGGTTGACATAGGTGACCGGACGAAAACTGCCGCGCTCGACCAATACGGCCTTGTTATGCAACACGTCGGACGGCTGCAACACCTCGCGGTTTGGGCCGAACATCGCGGCACCGCTCAGCCCGATCTGGACAAGTTTGAGCGCCATAATTCGGTTGTCGACGTTGCGAAATTCGATTCCGCTGAACTCCAGCATGTCGATCTCGAGACGACGCGTGGTGAGATTGTCGAGCAGCGATTCGATCAGCTCCTCTGGCACGTGACTCAGGAAAAATGCTCCGTAGCAAAGGTTCACGCCCACAATACCGAGCGCTTCTTGTTGCCCTGATGCTTCCTCGTCCAGCATGCGTATGTGCATTACCACCTGGCTGGGCTCATCGTTGGCGCGGCTCTGAAATTTGATCCCCATCCAGCCATGGCACTCGCTCGTGCCGCGATAACTCCGCGCCACAACGGTGTCGGCGAACGCGAAAAACGAAGTGTTGTCGCCACGCTCCGCAGCCAGTCGCTGGATGTCGAGATTGAATTCGTAATCGAGCATCGCCTGGAGCCGGTTGCGCGAAACGTAGCGATCACCGTGCCCGTAGATGGCGTCGCTCACCTTCATGTCGTAAGCCGAGATGCTCTTGGCGACCGTCCCTGCGGCGCCGCCGACCCGAAAAAACCAGCGCACCACTTCCTGGCCCGCGCCGATTTCCGCAAACGTCCCATACCAGCGCGGATCGATATTGATCCTGAGTGCCTTGGAATGGGTATCGATCGTTTCCTCTTTCACGGGTGAGGACAGTAGATTAATAAAGTGCTTGGCGCGCGAAAGGCGAGAGTTTCCATTCCAGACGATCCTGCGCTCGAAAATCACTCGATTTATGTGTCTTGTCACAGCTAGAATAATTGCGACCGCACAAGACAACCGATAACTCACATTATGAATGCTCCTGCTAATCCGAACAAAGCGCTTTGGGAAAAAGGCGATTTTACGCGTATTGCCGACACGATGCGCGAAAGCGGCGAGGCGCTCGTTCAGCGACTCGGAATCACCAAAGGACTCAAGGTGCTGGATGTCGGCTGTGGCGATGGGACGACGGCTTTGCCCGAGGCAAAACTTGGTGCGGATGTGTTGGGCATTGATATCGCGCGCAATTTAGTGGAGGCTGGGAACAGACGCGCAGCCGAGCATGGCCTAACGAATCTAAAATTTCAGGAAGGTGACGCGTCGAATCTGGAGCAAGTGCCGGATAAGACCTTTGATCTCGTCGTTAGCATTTTCGGCGCGATGTTTGCGCCGAAGCCGTTCGATGTCGCAAAGGAGATGGTGCGCGTGACGCGACCGGGAGGTCGCATTGTGATGGGCAATTGGATTCCGAACGATCCGACCCTCGTTGCGCAGATTTTGAAAATCAGCTCACATTATACGCCGCCGCCGCCGGACGGTTTCGTTAGTCCGATGACTTGGGGCGTCGAGAGCAATGTGATTGATCGTTTTACGGCGGCTGGAATTCCGAATGGCAACATCTCGTTCGCGCGGGACACGTTCACTTTCAATTTCCCGGGCACACCCTCGCAGTTGGTAGATGAATTCAGGAAATATTATGGGCCCACGATGAATGCGTTCGAAGCCGCGGAGAAACAAGGCAGAGCAGCTGAGTTACAAAAGGAACTGGAACAGCTGTTCAACAGCCAAAACAAGACACAGGAAGGCACATCGATTCCTGCAACCTTCCTGCGCGTGACGGTCTCGCTTTGAAAAAATGTCTCGAGCGCTGCCCTACCGTTCGGGTTCGTCATAATTTCTGAAGAACCGTTCAGAGAAAGTACGCGATGGCGAGGACGCCATCGCCAACACGCCAGCGGCGTCTGCTCCCCGGAATGATCGCGGCGTCCGTGCTAACTCCAGCCGTGCGCCTCAAGGTCTGTCTGGCTTTTTCTTGCCCTGTTGCTGCTGGCCGTCACGGTGGGGGCGATTTCCTCCACCTTGCATTTTCGGATAAGGTTGTCCCCCCATTTGGGGATGACCGGATTTCATTTGGGGATTGCGTCCATCCATTTGAGCGTTTCGTGCCATCTGCTGGTTCATCGTATGCTCTCCGTGAGCAGGGCCCCCGGCTCCTCCGATTTTGCCGGTGTGCATTTTGGCTGGGTTCCCGCCAATATTTCCCCTGTTGCCTTGATTAGCGGTCTTTAAATTGTTTCCGTTTGCTCCGGCTTGTCCTGCCCCAGCTTTACCTGCTCCCGCGCCTTGCCGATCATGTTCAGCCATATGAGCGCGGTCGTTTTCAACTTTCCCCGCTCCGGCTACCGGACCCGCTCCCTCATGGTTACGGTTAATCACGTTCCCAGGTTCGTTGCCACTTTTTCCAGCTCCCGCTGCTGCTCCCTGGCCCTGACGCTCGGATAAGTTCCCCGGTTTGCTTCCAGCTCCTGCTGCTCCCCCTGCGGCCTCGAGTCCCTGCGCGCCTTTGCCTTGGCCAGCGCCTTCGTTTTTGTTGAATGACTTGATCGCCTCGTTATTCGGATGGCCCTTGTTCACCGACGCCCGGAGATTTTGATCCTTGCTTGCCGCCTGCTGAAGCGAAAGCTGCTGTGAAGTTGGCCCCACTTTCTTAGCGTTCGCCGCCGCCGCTCTCTGTTCTGCAGTTGGTTCTGCTTTAATCCCGTTTGGGCCGTTAAAGCTGGTACGGTTAACGTTCACATTCTGTTTCACCGAGTTATTGATATAGGTGTTATGTACGACATTCGTATTCACACGCGTCACAGCGGTATTGTACTGAAAAGTGTTCCCACTCCATCGCCCGCCCCAATAGCCATTTCCGGTGTAGCCGTAACCATAATTAATGCCGCCGTAAAAACCGACGGTCGGGCCCCAGTAACCCTGGTTAAACACGTAAGCGCCGTTTCTCCAGCCCCACCACGGCGGTGTCCAAAGCAGACCCACTGACGGCGGTGGTACCCACACACCCGGCACCCAGTAATAATCGTTCTCGTACGCCCAGTAGCCGGGAGTCCAGATATAACCTGCCACCGGACAGGGCGGTTGCTCGACTACCGGCAGAACCGGCGGAGCGATGTTTACTGCGAAGTCTACTTCGGCGTACGATGCCAACGGCAGCGCAAGGAATGCAGCGAAAACTAAGAAACGCAATTTCGTCATAGTTGTTGTCTTGTAATGGTTAACCAGAGCTGGATCAAGAAAGTAGCGGGAAAGAATTAAGAAACGTGGGCGAACGATGGCGCAATCGCAAGACGCCAGGCGGGTGCGCTCCCCAAGATTCGGTTGCGGCTAACACAATCGGGTCTATAGAAGATGTTCGGCGGCCGGCTCCTTCGGCTCTGCTCAGGACGGTACAACACCCGAGCCGCGTGCTCCCCGATCACTTCATTCTGTCGAAGGTTTTCTGGAGAACTTCGAGATCGCTGGCATTGCCAATCTTTTCGCGCGTGGTCTCGATCCATTTCTTCTCCAGAGAATTTTTCGTTGGTCGATCGGTTTCGTAGAACACGCCGAACACACCGGGGAACGGAAGCGAAGCGAGTTTGTACGCGGCGACCTCATCGGTGACGTCGTGCCGCAGCTCGTCCTCGGGTGTGCCGTCCCATTTCTTTTCCTGGATGACTTCGAAGCTGCCGCCTTTTCGCGGATTGGCCGGATCGAACACATCGGGAAAAAATTCGACACATTCGCTCAAGCATTCGATGACGCTGAACCCCGGATGATCGAACGCGCGCTCGATCATCTGCATCATGTGAGCCACGTTCGCCGCGTGCGTGCGGGCGATGAAGGTGGCTCCTCCGGCCACCAATTTTTTCATCGGGTTCACCGGTTGATCGATTGCGCCGGTGGGATCCGTCTTCGACTTGAACCCGATGGGCGACGTCGGGGAGGTCTGTTTCTTCGTCAGGCCATAGACGAAGTTATCCATGATGAAATATGTCATGTTGATGTTCTTGCGGGCGCCGTGATCGAGATGGTTGCCGCCGATCGAGAATCCGTCGCCATCGCCGCCGAAGAGGAACACGTGGAGATCGGGCCGGGCGAGGCTAATGCCGCTCGCGAGCGGGACCGCGCGGCCGTGAATGAAATGGGCGCCGTGGCCGTTGACGAAATATGGAAAGCGCGATGAACAACCGATTCCGGCAAGTGTGACGATTTTTTCGTGTTCGAGATTGCGTTTCTCCAGGAATTTGTAAAACGAGGCGAGCACCGCGAAATCGCCGCAACCGGGACACCACGTCGGGTGGTCAGCGGTCATCGCTTTCTTGGACAATTTTTCGCGCGGCAGCTCCGACGCCGGAGTGGCGGTTGCGATCGCAGTGGCCGTTTCGCCGTTTGGTTTTGATTCATTCATAAAAAATTTACGAGGAACCCAGGAAGTGCGGAACGGGACTGGCACTTGGCTTTCTTGAATTCGTGGTTTCCAGATTCAAATCTGTTTCCTCGATTCCTGCTTTCCTTGTTCAATAAAATGCTTACCACACCGCCCAAAAAATGCGAGCGCTTGAGAAACCGATGAATCGCAATGGCCGGCGCTGGCCGGCATGGGGTTGGCTCGGTCTGATTCTGGTCGCTGTTTGCTGGCCTCTTAACTGGATGCTGCCAGGCGTGCGCACGGCTTATCTGTTCTTCCCGCTTTGGCTGGGATATATTTTGACTGTCGATGCGCTGGTGCAGACACGCAGCGGCAATTCTCTCTGGTCGCGTTCGCCCAAGAATTTCGTCCTACTGTTTGTTATTTCAGCACCCGTGTGGTGGCTATTTGAGCTCATCAATCTACGGACCGCGAATTGGGAATATCTCGGAGGCGAGTTGTTTAGTCCGCTCGAATTCAACCTGCTGTCTACCCTCTCATTTTCAACGGTGATTCCTGCCGTTTTCGAAACCGCAGAGCTACTGCACAGCTTCAGTTGGATGCGCCGGTTCGCTTCGGCGCCACGCGTGCAAGCGACACCCGCAACGTTTGTCAGCCTGTTCGCCGGCGGCCTTGTGATGCTTGTAGCAATGCTGATCTGGCCGAAAACTTTCTATCCATTCGTATGGACGTCGCTCGTCTTTATTGTCGAGCCGCTCACTTATTGGACCGGCCGGCGGTATTTTCTGAGGGAATTGCGCGAAGGGGATTGGCGCGTAGTCATTGCGCTTTCGCTTGGTGCAGTGACGTGCGGATTGTTTTGGGAGATGTGGAACTACTACTCGTTTCCCAAGTGGATCTATCACATCCCCGGCCTCGCGTTCTTGCACATCTTTGAAATGCCGATCCTGGGTTATGGCGGTTACGTCCCCTTCGCGCTCGAGCTGTATGCGCTGAAGAATTTGATGTGGCCAAGCGGACCGCGGCTGGGACAGGATGATTAAAATTCGTTCGCGCGAGGGCGCGCAAACCAGCCCGCGAGGTGCATGTGCTCCCCAGCAATTATCCGACGCCCTGCGGCACGACTTCGTCTAAGTGTTTCACATTTTCGGGCGCAGTATCATGATGCTGCACTTCGGCACCGTGGCGCGGTATGTTTCGGGCGGCGAATGATTTGCCTTTGAATACGCCGTCCAGGATTTCTTTCACACGGAAGGTGAGGCCATCGGTCTTGGTAAAACTCGTGATTTTGGGTTCGCAATAGCGCGCGCGCAGAATTGTTGCGAGCTGACCATATCCGTAAACGCCCTGGTCGTTCATCTCGACGGTAACAATACGATCGAATTTCTCGAAAATTTTCTCGACTCCGTTCGGCAATGGATGGAGATGGCGGAAATGTATGGCGCCGACTTTTTCTCCTTGTGCGCGCGCCATTGCGACGGCGTCGTGGATCGGTCCGTAGGTTGATCCCCAGCCGACCATCAATGTGCCTTCGTGATCGCCGTAAATTTCAGGCACCGGAATTTCTTCGGCGAGTTTGCGCAATTTGTTGCGACGCTTCGCTGTCATGGCCATGTGAAGCTTCGGGCTTCCGGTCGGATGACCCATTTCGTCGTGCTCAAGACCTGCGAGCAGCGGGTATTTTCCATCGAGAATGCGCGTGCCCGGCGGAACGTGCTGCGTGATTTGATCGATAGGATACGGCTTATGCGTCTGCCGCGGAGAGAGGTCCGGCTTGGGATCGGCCATCAGCTTCGAAAGATCAGGTTCGTCGAACGCTTCGATGCGAGTCGCGAGTGATGTGTCGCTCAGAATGAACACCGGCGTGCTGTACTTTCGCGCGATCCGTGCAGCTTCGATCGCAATATAAAAACAATCTTCCACGCTTGCAGCTGCGAGCACGACGCGCGGGCTGTCGCCGTGACTGCCGAAGATTGCCTGATGCAAATCACTTTGCTCAACGTTCGTAGGCAAACCTGTGCTTGGGCCCCCGCGCTGAATGTTGCAGATGACGAGCGGAATCTCGGCCATCGACGCCCAACCAATCGCTTCGGCTTTGAGCGAAATGCCCGGACCCGCGCTGCCGGTCACGGCAAGATATCCTGAGTACGAACAACCGAGCGCGATAGACACCGAAGCCAGCTCGTCCTCCGCCTGCACAAAAATGCCGCCGTACTTTGGCAGCTCGCGCCGCAAAGCTTCCATCACAGACGACCATGGCGTAATCGGATAACCCGCGCCGAAGCGCACACCGCCCGCGATCAGCCCGTAGGCGAGCGCCTGGTTGCCGTCCATTGTGATCTGTGCGCGACCGCTGGCCCTCGGGATGTGCTCAAATCGATAATGCTTCGTTAACACATTTCCGACCGGATACGCGTAACCGGCTTGGAACGCCATCAGCGCCGTGTTCACCACGCTCTCGTCTTTCCCACCGAATTTTTCGGTGATTAGCCCTTTCAGTTTGTCGGCGTCGAGATTGAAGATTTTCGAAATTAAGCCGAGGACGAAAATGTTTTTGCCCTTGTCCTTTGCCGTGCCGCCGAGCGCTTCAACGGTCAAACCTGTGATCGGCACGCCGACATACATGAAACGTTTATCATCGAGGTTCGGCTCGACGTTGTCCGAATCGTAAAGCAACACGCCGCCCTCGCGGAGAAATCCGACGTGGTCTTGGTAACTGTGCTGGTAAAAGGCGACCAGAAAATCGGCTTCATCACCGGCCGATAACACTTCGCCTGAACCGATGCGCACCTGAAAAATAGATGGACCACCCGAGATCGTCGCCGGGATGGTCATGTAGGTCATGACGTCGTGCTCACTGCGACCGGCAAGGCGGGCCAGGAACGCGCCGGCGGTTTGAATTCCATCCTGTGAATTACCCGCGAGCCGGATCACCGCGTCCTGAATACTTTCAGGCCGCAGATCGGCTCTCTCGGTGTTCGGCGCGGTCGTTTGTGCAGCAGTATCCGGTCCTTCGCTCACGGGACTAGAAAATTAACAGAATTGGAGCAGCATTCCACCGCCAATTGAAGGTGTGCGGCACGCCCGGCGGTGGCGCCCTGCCAGGATTGCGCTGTTCATTTGCGCTTGGCAACGCCATCCATAAGATGCGGATCACTCAGGATTTTTATTGGGAGATTTTTATGGCTGATACTGGAGTGATCGATGCGGCGCGTCAGGAGGAGTTCGTTGGAAAAGTGGTCGAACAGATCAGCGGCACAATGACAACGCTGCTCGCAGCAATTGGCGATCGATTGGGATTATTCAAGAATTTGGCAGAGCAGGGGCCAGCGACATCGGCGGAACTCGCGTCGCGAACAACTCTAAACGAGCGCTATCTGCGCGAATGGCTGGGAGGAATGGCGACGGTTGGCTATGTGGATTACGACAGACCTACAAAGCGCTTCAGTCTGCCAGCTGAACACGCGCCAGTACTGGCGCAGGAGAACGGCCCATTTTTTGTTGGCGGCATATATCAGATGCTGCCAGCGCAAGTCGGAGTATTTGACGAGGTTGTAAGTGCGTTTCGCAGTGGCGGCGGCGTTTCTCAATCGCAATACAACGACAAGATGTGGGACGGCCTGGAACGATTCACATCCACGTGGTTTGAGAATCTGCTGTTGCAACAATGGATCCCTGCAATGCCTGATGTGAAAGCGCATCTTGAACGGGGCTGTGACGTGGCTGATGTGGGATGCGGACGGGGACGCGGCCTCATCAAACTGGCGCAGGCGTTTCCTCGGTCCTGTTACGTGGGGTACGACAACTTTGGCCCAACTGTCGCGCGTGCGACCGAGAACGCACGTGAAGCCGGCGTATCAGACCGGGTGCGTTTTGAAGAGCGCGACGTGTCGAAAGGATTACCGGCGGAGTTTGATGTGATCACGACGTTCGACGTGGTACACGATGCAGTCGATCCGCTCCAGTTGTTGCAGTCGATCCGGCGAGCGCTGCGGCCCGGCGGGATTTATGTGTGTCTCGACATCAATTGCTCGGACAAGCTCGAAGAGAACGCGAATCCGCTCGGCGCGATGTTTCACGGCGTAAGCGTGTTTTACTGCATGACCACTTCGCTCGCGAACAATGGGGCAGGACTCGGCACACTCGGTTTTCACGAAGCGAAAGTCCGTGAACTCTGCGAGAAAGTCGGGTTCAGCAGCGTCAGACGAGTGCCGCTGGAGAATCCGTTCAACAATTTGTACGAAGCAAAGCCGTAGAGGCATCGCTAGGGACGACGAAAGAAGCACAACTCCACCAGCAATTCGTTAGAAGTCGGTAATGGGTTCCGAAGAACTGCAGCCGCTTCGCTGTGCGAAGCGTCCACGTCGCCCATAGGGCGACGGCTACAGAAGTCGCCCGAACGATCGCGCTACTTCGTTGGCGGTGCTTCAGTTTTCGTGTCATCCGCACCGGGCGCATGATCGAGCCCGCGCCGTTTCAGCAATGGTTCGATGTAGGGATCGCGTCCGACGAAATTCTTAAATAACCCGAGGGCGTCAGCGGATCCGCCGCGCGAAAGCAACATTGCGCGAAAGCGGTCGCCGTTCTCGC
This sequence comes from Verrucomicrobiota bacterium, assembly GCA_003219945.1. Lineage (GTDB taxonomy): Bacteria > Verrucomicrobiota > Verrucomicrobiia > Chthoniobacterales > UBA10450 > Udaeobacter. The sequence continues at coordinate 14,912 of QHQV01000277.1, forward strand.
GTTTCAACCCGCCGTGTTGCTTAAACCACTCGACCGTGTCGGCGTCGAGCACTTCGCTCCAGAGATACGAGTAATAACCGGCCGAGTAGCCACCGGCGAACGCGTGCGAAAAATAGAAGCTGCGATA
>QHQV01000021.1 GCA_003219945.1 Verrucomicrobiota bacterium
CGAACGAGTCAAGCGCCCTATAGTCTCTGTGTTGGACGTTGGACGTTGAGCGTTCGATGTTTTCGCTCAATGAGAATCGACATTGTCACCTTGTTTCCTGAAATCTGCCGCGCTCCGTTGAGCGAAAGCATCATGAAGCGGGCGCAGGAGAAGCGGATCGTCGATCTGCACATTCACAAGCTGCGCGATTGGGCAACGGACAAACATCACGTGGTCGATGATGCACCGTTCGGCGGAGGGCAGGGGATGGTAATGAAGCCGGAACCAATCTTTGCCGCCGTGGAAGACCTGAAATCGCAAATCGCAAATCGCAAATCGCAAATCCTCCTGATGTCGCCTGCAGGTCGTCGCTTCGATCAAGAGATGGCGCAGCAGCTATCACAAGAGAGCCATCTCATAATCATTTCCGGACATTACGAAGGAGTCGATCATCGCGTCATCGAACATCTCATTGATCTGGAAATTTCGATCGGCGATTACGTGCTAACGAACGGTGCGATTGCCGCGGTTGTTTTGGTTGATTCAGTTGTACGTTTACTTCCCGGCGCGCTTGGCCATGAACGATCGGCCGCCGATGACAGCTTCAGCAATGGTCTCTTGGAGGCTCCGCAGTACACCCGGCCCGCCGACTTCCGTGCTTGGAAAGTTCCGGAGGTTTTGCTCTCCGGGAATCACGCAGAGATCGCAAAGTGGCGTGAAGAACAGGCAACCACACGCACCCGTGCGAATCGGCCGGATTTATTCAGATAATCTAACGGCGTGTCATCCTGAGCGGAGCGAAGCGCAGTCGAAGGACCTCGCGAAGTTACCTAAAACGCGTCGCTACGATTCCTCGATTTCGCCCGAAATGACGCCAATTGAGCGGGTGCTCAATCGCGAACGCGTCCCAATACGACGCACGCGTTGATGCCGCCGAAGCCGAATGAATTGCTCATCACGTAATTCAACTCAGCTGGCCGGCCGTGGTTTGGCACCACGTCGAGATCGCATGCTGGATCGGGGGTTCGATAATTGATGGTCGGCGGAATCCATTGCTGATCCAACGAAAGTGCGCAAAGCGCCGCTTCGATTGCGCCGGTCGCGCCGAGGGGATGCGCGTAATAACCTTTTGTGCCAGATACGGGAATTCGTCGCGCGTGGTCGCCAAAGACCCGCTTGATCGACGCCGTTTCCGCGCTGTCGTTGAGCTGCGTCGAGCTGGCGTGCGCGTTGATGTAATCGATTTGCCCAGGCGCGAGTTCCGCGTCCGCGAGCGCTTCCCGCATGGCGCGAATGGATGATTCGCCAGTCGGAAGCGGTGTGGTCATATGAAAAGCGTCGTTGTTGATGCTGTACCCGAGCACCTCCGCGTAAATGTGCCCGCCGCGGGCCCGTGCCTGCTCCAATTCTTCGATGACGAGCGAAGCGCCACCTTCGCCCATGACGAATCCATCGCGCAGCGCATCGAAGGGACGACATGCAAGAGCTGGCTCACCCGGCCATCTGCTCATTGTTTTGATGATGTCGAACGCGCCAATCGTAATGGCAGTCAGCGGAGCTTCCGCTCCGCCAGCCACAACTACATCCGCAAAGTCGTCGCGAATGTAACGCAGTGCTTCGCCGACTGAGACTGTGCCACTGGCGCAACTGTTTGAATTCGTTGTGCCAACGCCACGAAAGCCGAATTCGATTGCAATGTTCGAATGCGCCGAACCACCGAAGACCTGCACAGCGAGTGTGGGTTGAACCCCGCGCGCGCCCTTTTTCAGATATCTGATGTATTGCTCCTCGGCTTTGCAGACACCGCCAAGAGCGGTACCGAAGCTAACGCCCACGCGGTCCTGCGGCTTTTCGCGGGAATAGTCGAGGCGCGCATCCTCCAGCGCGAACTTTGCAGACACGACTGCGAATTGAGCGTAACGATCCAGCCGTTTCAGGCGGTGCGGTGAGAAATAATCTTCGGCATTCCAATCGCGAATTTCGCCCGCGCATCGGACATGGAAGACGCTCGGATCAAAGCTTGTGATGCTCTCGATACCGCTCTTTTCTGCGAGGATCCCGTGCCAAAACCGATCGACGCCGGTGCCGATGCATGTGATCGGCCCAATACCTGTGACGACCGCCCGTCTCCGGCTCATGCGGTCACCTTGTCTGCTCTGGCCTCCACGTAAGCTTTCATGCAGTGCAAGGTTTTGTTGGCGACGTTATGGATGAAAAAATCGCCTATGATTGGATTCATGATTGGCGCAAGCGGGAGAAGACGAAATTGCAAATCGTGTGAGATGGTCACTAGCACGCCATCGCGCGTATCGCAAAACGTCCAGACGACTCGCATGCCTTTGGTCCAAGCTTTCAGATGATGAAAATGGATTTCGAAGTTGGCGCGATCGATGGTTTGCTCGGATGTCCATGAGATCGGAATACCCGAACGCCGCGCAGCCATCACCACAACGTTGCGATCGGCCCCGCGCTCCAGGAATCGGATGTAGCGATAATGCGGTAGAATTTTTGGCCACAGCTCCAGGTTGGCGGCTGTTCCGAAGATCATTATCTTCGGCGCCTGCATAAGGATCGAGTTTACTCTGTGCATGGAAGGGCCAGCGTCAGATGGAAACCCGCTCGGCCAGCGATGTTGCGCAACTTCCGCGGAGCAACGGATAGTTCCCCGAAAAGCATTTTTGTGAAAGAGAAATCGTCGCCTTCCACATCGGGATGTGGCGCCGACTAACGGTTGAGCGGCCGCATTCCCTGTGCGGCCGCTCGCGGATTTTAGTTCTCTAGCTACTGTGGCGGTCGCCCCACTTAACCTTACCCGCGCGTCGCGCTGTCTGCGTCTTGTGCGAGTTGTTTCATGTACGCGAAAAACCCCTGCGATTGGCCAATGAATAGTCCCATCGCGGTAAGAAACGCGAGAGCCCCTGTGGCGGCACCTTCCGTGTTCGTTGGTCGAATGATCGAAACAATGGGAAGGCTTCGATGCAGGAACGGACACGGCTCGGGCATGATCAAGTTCTTCTTGAAAAGCTCGTTGTCTACGTCCACACTCTAACGCCGGTTACCGGGTCGACGGCAGTCAGCGGAGGCGCATTACCCGCCACATCGGACCACGTTTGAAAGTGCATGGTCTCGGTCGGGCCAATGCTCATCAGGATACGCAACACTTCCACGTCGGTGGCCCTTTGCGCGAGCGACGGGTAAAGGCTGCTCCCACCTTGTTCAATGGTTGGAAAATGGAATGCCGCAGTATTCGCGATCGCCTGCAGGAAATTCGGATCGCTTGTATCCGCGTCCGTTCGGGGAATTGCCGTGTGCTGATTTACGAACAAGCTCGGGACCGCCTGCGGGAAGATATGGTTTGGATTAAGATCCGGGTTATGACTGTCGTCGCGATAGCGGGTCCACCAGCTGGTATCGATCGTAAGTTGCGTCAGGTTAGTGAGCCGATGTCCGATTTTGTTCGGATTGACGCCGGTCGCGGTGCTGCCCATCAACGTGCGAAACGGATGGAGATTTGCCGGCGCCGCTCCCTTGGAGACCAGATAAGCGTTGAGGAACTGGTGATGAGTGATCTCATCATCGGTGTTGTCATGGATGTAGTCTTGCATTTCATCCTCAATAAGCTCCAAGGCGTTCGTGTAGGCTTCATTGCCTCTGCCGCCAGGAACTTCATTATCTTGGATGCCGCCGAGTTCGTTGTATTGGATCCAAAAGTCGGCCTCGATCAGCTCCAACGCCGCCGGGAATCGAAGCAGTGCCGCGTCGCCGGGTGAAAGGCTGCCACTTGCCTCTGCGGTTCGGATGCTGCCCAACAGTCCCGCGCCGACGGTTCCTGCTCCCAGGGCGATCGTTTTACCCAGGAAAGAACGACGGCTGATGTACCGTTTGCGAGCTTTAATTTTCTTCTCCGAGTTATCCTCTAGAGGGGCACTCTCGCTCCTGCTAGAGCCGTTTGCTGTAGCATTATTTATTGCTTTCATGTCCGTAGAATCGCAGCGGTTCGCGCTACGCGCTCCATGGGAAAGGTTACACGTTTGTTACCGCGCAGCGATCAGCGCACAGTCGCAGCAAGGTTACGTGCTCGTATTTGCTGCAAAGGTAAAAGTGGAGCCTACGGGATTCGAACCCGAAAAGTGCGCAAAAGCATTTCGGGACAAAAATCACCTCTAGCCTACGGGAATACGAGGGCAACAAACTGCCCCGTCGAAGATGTCCATCCCTAACAACTCCATCACTGCGCTATTCATATCACTTTGTCGTTGCGTTGCGGGAAACAAAAGCGGCAGAATCCGCCGCGTGAAGCACTGGCAAATCGCATTGGCGATTTTTGCGTCGCTCTCCGCGTCACTTGCACTGGCTGATGACTTCAAAACCGTCAGTGGCAAAGAATTCAAGAACGCGACAGTGAGCCGCGTCGAAGCTGATGGGATTGTAATCAGGACTAAGCGGGGGATCTCAAAGGTCTATTTTACTGAACTGCCCGGAAACGTTCAGGAACGGTTTCATTATCATTCTGCGCAAGATGCGCATTCCACCGCCGACGGAGAGGCAACGGTGGCAAAGCAACGTGCAACGTTCGCAGAGCAGCGTCTTGGCGGAACCGCTGATCAATTCGCTGCTTGGTATGGTGCGCCAAACGATTCGCCCGTTCTCGACAAG
>QHQV01000022.1 GCA_003219945.1 Verrucomicrobiota bacterium
ATGAGGTTGGAGTAGCTGTTTCTCGCGCCCTGACCGCCGCTGCGCCCGCGGCCGCGGCCGCACCCGGGTGTGCCCTGCGCCCTGCTGTGGCGTTCGGAGCCGGCGATTCTCCCGCCGATGCACCTGCCGCCGGGCTTGCTGCTGCGCCTGCCGTTGTGTTCGCACCGGTTGGCGCGCCAGTCGTTGTAGTCGCCCCCGTTATCGTGGTTGCTCCAGTTGTGCTCGTTGAAGTACCGCCAGAAACTCCAGCCCCAACTGCCGCTCCCCCGCTTACCCCATAGTAGCTATACACGTTCGTGATATAATCAGGTCGGGAATATTCGTCGATGCGAGCATAATCGAATACTGGTGCGTTATAGATGCGATCTCGATCGACAGTCACTGTTAGAACGTTCACATCGGTTGACGGTGAATAGACAGCCCACGGGACAGCAACCATTTTGCCGCCTCCACTGACCCGCGTACCGCCGCCTCCGCCAGTAGTGGAAAGAACGGTGTAAGCCAGGCACCCTGTATTACGGTCCAGCACGATGTCTTTGACCGTGCCGATTTCATCGCCTTGGGCTGACTTAACTGGCCGCCCAATGAACTTGCTCGTCTGAATGTAACTGGTGGTGCTGGAAGCAGTGGTCTGGGTTTGCGCCGACATAGAAACCACCGCCAAACCCACAAAGACGGTGATGGCTCCTCGTATCAATAGTCTTTTCATAAGATAGGGGTTGTGGCTCAGCCTTTGCGAAGCCGGACACATAAGATTCGTGGCGCGTGAGTGATGCGGATGTGGCACCACGTGAGGGACCGGGGTAAAGTGATTTCGTTAAGATCTATGTTGAACGTCAAACCCTGCTCACAAGTAAGTTTGTGCAGCTTCGTAATGTGTCTTTTGATGCTCCTCGGCATACAGACATTTGCCGACGGCGTTCCCGACGATTGCACACAGCTCATGCTGGGAATCGCACCGACGTGGAATTCGATGCGCGGTGAATTGCGATTGTTTGAGCGGCCGCGCGGCGGCGACTGGAACGTTGTGGCCGGACCATTTTCCGTATTGTTCGGCAAGAATGGTCTTGCGTGGGGAACAGGGATCGCAGGTCAAAACGAGCCAGGGCTGCACAAAAAAGAGCGAGACGGTCGTGCACCCGCAGGAATTTTCGCGATCGGAGAGGTCTTCGGATATGACGCACAGCTGCCGGCCAGCGCCGACTATCCGTATCATCAAGTCACCGATGCAGACATTTGGAGTGATGATCCGCGATCGCCCAACTACAATCGCCACATCGTGATTGATCCGAAAAATCCGCCGGACAATTACACACATGAAAAGATGCGCTCAGGCGATTTTGCCTATCACTGGCTGATCGAGATCCGACACAATTCCGATCCGCCTGTGCCCGGAGCGGGTAGCGCGATCTTTTTTCACATCCGGCGCGGCGTCAATAGGCCGACCACCGGTTGCACGACCATGGCGCAAGAAAATCTTGTAAAAGTGATCACCTGGTTGCGAGCAAAGCGACATCCGTGCTATGCCTTGCTGCCCGCGGGGGAGTACGAAAACAAATGGCGCGCTTGGAATCTGCCATCGCCGGACACGTTGCGCGGCGACGTTTCAATGGCTCGTTGAAATCTGGCGATGGCTTGTTAGCTTGTCGTTAGTCAATTTATGCCACGACGAAAACGTCCCAATCCTCAATCGGAAGAAAACATCCGCCGAATCGACACGAAACCGCGCGCAAAGAAGCAGACACATGGCTTTCAGGTCCATTTCCTTCGCGGCGATCGTGTGGTGACGAGGATGTTCAGCGACAAGGTACATGGCGGAAAACAAGCCGCACGACGCGCCGCTCGAAAGTTCAAGCAGTCGATGCTGCGCCGTTTGCCGCGGAGAAAGCTTCTAGGCGGATAGACTGTTCGCGCCCGGAATGCATTTCCCACCGGTACGCTTTCCAGCATTCTAAAAATCCTGGCGCGAAATCGTCGGGTCTGGCCGACGTCCAGCCATCAATCATAGGTGGCGTGAGAAAGACGCCTCTTTCAATTTCATACTTGTTAGGGGCAAGATTTCCTGAAACCACGCCGCGGTATGCCCAGATAAACTCGTTGTCGGTGCGCGATGAAGCAGTCAGCCTAAAAATTCTTTCGAGCGGAACATCAACGCCGAGCTCCTCCTTCAGCTCGCGCCGCGCTGTTTTATCATAATTTTCTCCTGCAGTTACGTGGCCAGCTGCGCTGGAGTCCCATTTCAGCGGATGCCGATCTTTCGAACGGGAGCGTTGCTGCAAGTACACCTGCCCGGCTTGATTGAAAATGAGGATATGAACAGCGCGATGTCGCAAGTTATTCCCATGCACTTCGGCACGGCTTGCATAGCCGCGGATTCGGTCATTCTCATCGACCACCGGAAACGGCTCGTCGGGCGCCGAGCACACGTCTTGGGACGGAGGTGGTGCGATGCAATTCGCAAGAGCGATCCATTGCAGCAGTGATAATTCCTCTGCTCGTGCGTTCGGATCGATGTCCAGACAACTCGCGAGCGTGTTCCAGTGGCGAGCGTATTCCCCCAGCATTTTTCTGAGCTGTTTTCGTCTCTGAGAAAATCCGATTCGGATCAGTTTCAAAAGCAATTCATCGTCGTGCTGCGGCAGTTCGAGAGGATCGCGCGGCACGAGTCGCACGACCGCGGAATCGACATCAGGCCGTGGGAAAAAAACGGTTGCAGGAACGCTGCGCAGGTATTTCACGCGATGACGCAATTGGACGCGCAACGTCAACGCGCCGTAATCATGCGTGCACGGCGACGCGGAAAGTCGCATGGCCATCTCCTTCTGTAATGTAAACAGCCACAACGAAATAGGAGTTGGAAGTTCGAGGAATTTCAAAAGCAACGGACTCGAAATGTTGTACGGCAAGTTGCCAATCAACTTCACGCAACGATGAGCGAAAAGAACGCGTGGATCGAATTGCAGCGCATCAGTGTTGAGGATTTCAAGTCGCTCGTACCCAAACCGCGAACGCAAAAAGTTTGCAAGTCGCGGATCCTTTTCAATCGCCAGAACGTGCGCGCGCTTTTCAAGAAGAAACCTGGTCAAAGCGCCCAAGCCCGGTCCGATCTCGACGACATAATCTTCCGAACTAATTTGCGCCTGATCGACAATCCAACGGGCGAGGTTTTGATCGTGCAGAAAGTTTTGGCCGAGAGCTTTGGCCGGCGACACGCCAATTTCCTTAAGCGTCGCGCGTATCTCTGAAAGCTTCATAGGGCCGGTCCGCGCCCCACCATAAAGCAAGGTAAACTCCTAGGCCTGTTCACAAAATTCTGTGAACAAAATGCCCCGAAACGACAAACTTGTTCACAAGTTATTCACGCCCATTTCTTGCGGGACCGAACGTAACGAATCGGAGACGCGGTAATCGCTGCCGACGCGTCCGCTATTCATGAGATGGCAGCGCGCTACGCGACCGTTTTCTTCGGCTCTTCAGGTACGTCTGTTTCGCCTCCTTTAGGGAAGCGCCTTCGAGAAAGTACGCCGTCGCGGCGCGACCAATCGCATATGTACCCGCGCCCGCCACCATGCCGCAAACCACGTTACCCCACCCCGGGAAAAATTTCAGCATCGCGCGCGTCCCTTCGCGAAGAAGCATACCGACGCCAACGTTGGCTCCGAGTGCGGCGATGAACTCAGTCGCAGCCCGCAGACTTCGTTCCCTGCCGCTGATGTACATGATTCCGGAGACCATCAATACTTGCAGCGCCGTGAGAACCGGCATGTCTGCCAACGGAATCGGTTGCGCGCCGATCGCGGCGCAAATCGCGGTCGTAGATTTTATCAACATTTGCGCGACATGAAGCTGTGCGTGCCGATCGCGCGAGATGCGAATCATCTCGATCTTTGCCTGGTTCGGCAACTCCGCAGCAAGTAGCGACATCAGCCGTCGAGTTTCTGCGGATTGCCTTTCCGCGATGCGGACTACCGTGAGCAAACGATCGCGGACATCCGGCTGCGCATCGAATTCCGTCACTCGTCTCGCGGACCCCAGCGAAAGACCGATGATTTTTGTCTCGCCCGGCAGGACGGCGATTGGTCCATTCAAATTCGATTCGCCATCGTCGAAAAAGAAAACGATATCGGCAGGTTCGCGCCTGAGGTCCTCTTGAATCTGCGCTTCGGCAGAATTGCCGGCGCCGCGCGCGTCCAGAATCGAGACGGTACCGCGACCGGGAATTGCCCACTCGGTCCAACGATGCACTGGCGTAAGAGTCACATTCATGCCCTCATGTGAGTCCGGAGCAAAAAGTACATCGATGATTTCTGGCATCGGCGTTTTGCTCGACCCGATGAACAGAAATCGCGGTCGCCGCTGCTGAAGGAATAATTGCTTTAGCGGGATCAATTCACGCAGCACTGGCCGCCGAATTTTTTCGGGAAGTTTGGACGCCAAACGTTCCAGTCGCTCGGCGATTTGAACGAGAGTGGTTTGATTCATTGTTGAAAATGAAATCCGAATGACGAATGGCTGCGCTGCGATTATAAGCCTAGCATGAATTTGAATATCGAAATACTCTCGAAAGCAGCGGATCAGGCGCGTGGTTTGTGCATGGACGCTGTGCAAGCCTCGCAATCGGGCCATCTCGGCCTTCCGCTCGGTTGTGCTGAAATCGGCGCGGTGCTTTTTGGTCATGCGCTGAGATATAATCCGGACCAGCCTCGCTGGATCAATCGCGACATCTTCGTGCTTTCCGCGGGTCACGGCAGCATGTTCCTTTACGCCTGGCTGCACATGAGCGGCTACGATTTGCCAATGTCGGAAATCAAACGCTTCCGGCAACTGCATTCCAAAACACCCGGGCACCCCGAATTTGGCGACACACCCGGAGTGGAATGCACCACCGGGCCGCTCGGTCAGGGCGTGGGCAACGCGGTGGGCATGTCCGTGGCTACGAACATGGCTGCGGCGCGGTTCAACACCGATGAGGACAGAATTTTCGACCAGCACGTGGTCTGTTTGTGCGGTGACGGCGACATGCAGGAGGGCGTCGCATCCGAGGCGTGCGCGCTCGCCGGCGTTTGGGGCCTGGACAATCTGATTTTCATTTACGATTCCAATGCCGTTACGCTGGATGCTCCGGCGAAGCTTACGCAGTGCGAGGACACGGGCCAGCGGATGAAGGCGTACGGCTTTGATGTCCAGGAAATCGAAGGCCAGGACATGCGACAGTTTCTCGACGCATTCGACGTCGCGAAACGCCGCGACAACGGCAAACCGCAGTTCATTATCGCCCATACGCTGATCGGAAAAGGCGTTCCCGAAGTCGCTGGCACATACAAGGCACACGGCGAAGCGGGGGCGAAATTCGTGGATGCAGCCCGAAAGGCGCTCGGCTTGCCAGACGAGCATTATTTCGTGTCGAAAGATGTGTACGACTATTTCGCGCAGCACAAAAAGACGCTGCTTGCCGAGTATGATCGCTGGGAAAAGACTTTCGACGCGTGGCGCGCGAAAAACACCGACAAAGCGAAGCTGCTCGACGATGGCCTAGCCCGAAAAGTGCCGGCCGATCTCTTGTCGAACATCCCGGAATTTCCAAAAGACGCGAAACTCGCGACCCGCAAGGCGGGCGGCGAAGCGTTGCAGCCCATCGCGCAGGCGATGCCGTTGCTCATGAGCGGTAGCGCCGATCTGTACGGATCGACGATGAATTACATCAAGGACGGCGGCGATTTTGATCGTGACAATTTCGCTGGCCGGAACGTTCGTTTCGGCATTCGCGAGCACGGCATGTGTGCGATCCTCAACGGCATCTCGTATCACGGGTTATTTCGTGCGTCAGGCGCGACATTCACGGTGTTTACCGATTATTGCCGTGGTGCCATTCGGCTCAGCGCATTATCGAAGTTGCCGAACACTTACATTTTCACACACGATTCGATCGGTGTAGGCGAAGACGGTCCGACGCATCAGCCCATCGAGACCGTCAGCTCGGTTCGTTTGATCCCGAACATCGACGTGATTCGGCCCGCTGATCCGGAAGAGACCGCGGGCGCATTCGTCGCTGCGATGCAACGAACTGACGGTCCGACTTTCCTCGCGCTCACGCGTCAGGCTGTTCCGGTGCTGAACGACATCGATGTAAATCTGCGTCGTGAAGGAGTGCTGCGTGGCGGTTATATCGCGAGAAAAGAAACCGGCAAACTCGACCTGATCCTCCTCTCGTGCGGCAGCGAATTGCAGCACGCGCTCGCCGCAGGAAAAGAGCTGGGCGACGGCGTCCGCGTCGTTTCCATGCCGTGCTTTGAAAGATTCAACCGCCAGCCGCAAGGATATCGCGAAGAAGTTTTGCCTAACGA
>QHQV01000023.1 GCA_003219945.1 Verrucomicrobiota bacterium
TCCGTGGCGGCCCACCAGTTTCTCAATCGTGCGGGCAAGCGGGAGCGTTTCACGAAATGGCGAAGTTTTGCGCATTTTCACGACCATGGTCGCGATGCGTCGCGCAGCCGGTTCTTCGCCCAGCTCGCGAAACAAACGGGTCAATTCCTCTTCGCTGTAATCGTTTATGATTGTCGCGGCGGTGAGGCTCGTTCGAGGGTCCATCCGCATGTCAAGCGGACCGTTTCGCATCAAACTGAACCCGCGCTCCGCGTTTTCGAGTTGCCGGGAAGAAACACCCAGATCAAGAAGCGCGCCTCCAATGGTGCGAATCCCGAGCTCGTCGAGAACACAATCTGCGTGTCGGAAATTTGCCTGCCGCACGATGATGCGCCGGCCAACATGCGCCAGACGATCGGCCACGTGACGGACTGCGTCAGGATCCTGATCCAAAGCGAGAACGTCGGCGCCACTTTCCAAAAGCGCTTCAGTGTGCCCGCCGCCACCACACGTTCCGTCGAGGATCAGCGAACCTGATTTCGGCTTGAGCAGTTCAAAGACTTTTTTCTCCAAGACTGGGCGATGATAAATAAAATCCTCGGACGGCTGCGCTGACTCTTCTGGTGCTTTTGGATCAAGCGCGAACCATGCAGGCCTCGCAGTCCAGAGAGGATTCATAACGTGTTGACGCAACATACGCTTACAACCCGATCTCCTTCGCTACATGCTGGTAGGTAACCGTTTCCTCTTCGTGGGCCCGTTTCCAGCGTTGCAAATTCCAAATTTCAAAACGCCCGCGATTCCCTACGAGCGCGACTTCATTTTTTAGGCCAACTGTTTGGCAAAGTTCGTCTGGCAAAACGAGGCGACCCTGCCGGTCCGCGCCTGCATGTTGAGCGCGAGAATGCAACTGACGCAGGAACACTCGGCGATCGCGCGCGGAAACTTTCTCGTTCGTTTCGGCGGCCGAACTCATTTTCGCGAACTCTTTTGGCGACATGACCAGCAGAAACTGCTGTGCCGGCTCAGGCAAAAGAATGAAATCTTCTGGACGATCGCGTCGCCAACGTGATGGGATCGTGATCCGGTTTTTCTCGTCAATGGAATGCCGGAACTCTCCGGCGTAGAAGCGTTCTGGTTGGGAATCGGCGTCCATTGTCGCGTGGAGCAATGGCCCACTTTACTCCACTTGACTCCACCTTTAACCGCCTCCATAGCAGCCGGTCAATAAAAATCTTTCGATTTGCCCCGTTTACATTGCGTAAGTTCAGGCGAGCGATGGTTCGTTTCTCCCTTCGCAACAGGGGGGCGCTCGCCCTTCTCGCTGCAATGACATTCACGAACGTTCTGTTGCGCGTCCGCAGCGAAATTCGTAAGCTCGTCCGAATCATGAAAAATTTCCGGTTCGCGCCCCGGCTCGCGTGCGCTCTTTTCATTTGCAGCGGCGCAACGGCATTCGGTCAAGCTCCGACGGATGCCGTGCGAGTCACGATGTCGATGCATCCAGACGGGTCACGCACCGTTTACAACTTCGACAACGCACAGCACACAGCAGTGGCCACGACAACAGACCCGGATGGCAAAGTTCGCCAGACGATTCGTTATCAACTCGACAATGCTGGCCGCTTCTCAACAGGAGAAGTTTCCGGACCGGATGGTCGCGTCCGGCTCAAGAGTCGCTACAAATATGACGACGCCGGTCGCATCCTGGAAGAAGCTCAAACCGCAGCCGACGGCACGCTTCTGCACAAGATCGTCTACAGCTACGATTCAACCGGCAAGCAAACCGGTTACTCCGTCGTTGATGCCTCCGGCAAATTGGTGAGCCGAACGGGGGGGCCTGTCGCCCGCCCGTCTCCTTCGCCGAAGCCACGCGAAAAAGCCAGGCGGTAATTGTTAGGGCGTTGCACTCGGACTTAGGGTCGGTGCTGGCGAAGGCGACCCTGTGCCTTGCGCTTCGAGCGACGA
>QHQV01000024.1 GCA_003219945.1 Verrucomicrobiota bacterium
TGCAGCCTGCGCCTTCTCTTCATCAGTTGCAGAAACCGAGCAGGATAAAACAACGCTCCAGCGCGTCGTCATGAACCGCGCTTGGCCGAAGCCGTCAACGGGGGTTTCCGGTCTCACCGCGCCGAGCATCTCATTTCATCGGTGGTCACGCAAGCTTGCGGCAGGTCAAGACCCCGCCGGCCTTGAGCGATTTGAGCGTTAAATCGAAAGCTTTTTTGAAACTTCGGCCAAAAAAATCCGAACTAGATGGTGGATCGCCATGAGTCGCGGTCTGTACTATATGGGTTGGATAACGGTCATCTGGTCGATGAATGCCGGAGCGTGTCTAACGCTTGCCGCGTTCTATGGCGCAGTCTGGTCCAAACAACGCGCAAACCCGGCGTATTTGCTGTTTTGCTGTAGCGCGGTCTCGGCGGCGGTCATTTCTGCATTTGAGTTACGGATGCTGAACGCGACGACGGTGGAGCAATATCAACTGCTGATGCGCTGGATCCATGTGCCGGTGTGGGTGCTGACGGTATCCTTCGTCGCTTTTGTTCGGCTCTATCTAAACGCTGGACGACCGTGGCTGGCGTGGAGCATCTACGTCCTGCGGACGCTGGTGTTGATTCTCAATTTCATGTTTCCCGTGAGTATCGATTTCAAGAGGATTACAGACATCCGGCACCTTGCGTGGGGTGGCGATGTCATCTCAGTGCCTGTCGGGATCCCGAATCCGTGGGGTCTGCTTAGTCAGATTACTCTCCTTTTGCTGCTTATTTTTTCTTTCGAAGCCATGATTACTGTCTGGCGACGCGGTGATAGGCGACGCGCGTTGCTCATCGGCGGCAGTATGGTCCTTGGTGCGATCCTGACGTGGCATGTTCCGATGGTCATCCGGGGGATTGTTGAAGCACCCTTCTTTCTTGCGCTCACGTACACCGGCGTGGTTGCCGCGATGGCGTATGAGCTGAGTAGAGATATCGCTCGGGCCGCACGTCTCGCTCGTGAATTGGAAGTCAGCGAGAAACGGTTCAATCTCGCTGCGGATTCCGCCAACCTCGGAATGTGGGAGTGGGATCTGGAAAAAGATCAAATCTGGGTTTCCCCCACGCGGCGTGCGCAGTTGGGTTTCCCTGCTTCTGGAAGGATCACATTCGCAGAGCTGATTTCACGTTGGCACGAAGGCGATCGCAACAAAATCCGGCAGGCCGTAAATGAGGCGATCCAACATGGGAAAGATTATCAGGTAGAGTTTCGGGTTGTGCCGCCGGACGGCAGTATGCGCTGGATTTGCGCGCGCGGCCGCGTGCAGGTGGATGAACACGGGAAGCCGAAGCGGCTTACGGGAATCAGCCTGGACGTTACGGCGCGAAAAGAGGCAGAGGTGTTGGCGCAGCAGCAGCGCAATGAACTTGAACGGCTCAGACAACAGAAGACCGCATTCCTTGAGAGAGAAGTCGCCGAACGCGCGCGGCTCGAACGTGAGGTGATCGAGAGTTGTGCCCGCGAACAACGTCGCATCGCCTATGATTTGCACGATGGCGTAGGGCAACAACTCGTCGGCATCGCTTTGAGCGCAAAGCTGCTTGAACAACAGTTGCGCGCAGAGCGGCCTGCCGAAGCCGAGAAGGCGTCGGCCATAGTGCGGCTTGCTAACGAAGCGGCCAGGCAGACGCGGCTCACCGCATGCAGTCTCGAAGGCGCTGACGGAGTGGGCGATTTGAAGACGGCCTTGGAGTCGCTGGCCATGAACATCAGTGAAAATTGCCGAGTAAGAAGCACGGTTAAAGCCAATGGCGCATCTTTGCCAGTTAGCGCGCCAGTGGCGGCTCAACTTTACCGGATTGCTCAGGAAGCGGTGCATAACGCTGTGGAACATGGTGCTGCTCGCGAGGTGTTCATTCAACTCACATTCGGTCATCGGGACATGCTGTTGGCCGTACAAGATGATGGCGAGGGTTTTAACACCAAGACGAACCGCAACGGCATGGGGCTTCGGATCATGCGCTATCGAGCGCAGTGCATCGGAGGCTCGTGCGAAGTGCAGACCGGTCCTGGTAAAGGAACCACCGTTTATTGCCGTGTCCCGCTGGAAGCGCAGCCTTCCGTTGCTACGACCTCATGAATGCAATAACACCAAATGAAAAAAAATCGTCGGTGGTCGTGGTGGAGGACCACCCGATCCTATGCGACGGGCTCAAGCAGCTAATCAGCAGCCAGCCGGACCTCGCCTGTGTCGGTGCCGCGGAAGACATTTCGGGCGCCAAACGGCTCGTTGGAGAATGCAAACCTGATCTCATGATTCTGGATTTGCGTTTGAAGGCTGGCGACGCCCTCGATTTTATCAAGACGTTGCGGGTCGACTGTACCGAGGTGAAGGTGCTCGTCCTCTCTCAATACGATGAGTTAACCTTTGCCGAGCGCGCGCTCCGTGCCGGTGCCTCCGGTTACATCATGAAAGAAAACACCACTGATGAGGTGCTGCGAGCAGTGCGCAAGGTGCTCGCGGGCGAATTGTATTTCAGTGAGCGCGTTGCTGCAGCGGTAGTCGAGCGGACCTTGCGCGAAAAACCAGCGCCCTCGCGCGCTGGAATTGAGCGATTGTCGGATCGCGAAATGCAGGTGTTTCAATTGTTAGGCGCCGCGTACAGCCCGCGGGAAATTGCCGAGCAATTCAACCTTAGTCGCAAGACCATCGAGACGCACTGTGAAAAGATTAAGCACAAGCTAAGCTTGTACACTGCAGCCGAGCTCAAGCGGTTTGCCCGACAGTGGGCTGCAGAAAATTTGGCGCCGTCGGAACCCTGGGTCGTACCCTCGGCACAAAACGGCGGGTCAAAGAGATAACGATGCATTCCGGCGGAGAAGTGCGTCCCTACGCTAAGGATTGTCTATGGTTCTATAGGCACGTACTGGGGACGCCGTTTGCCTTTTTATGCCTGCAAGGTAGGAACGGCGCATTGCGCGTTGCTGCAACAAGGCGCTCGTGTTAATAACTCGAGTGTTGCCCTAAGTATTGCTTAAGTACTGCTTACGGAGGAAAGGAAGCTCACCTTCTTGAACGGCGTTCGATCGCGTACTTCGAGTGGCGCAAACCAAGGCAATACCGGTTCGACGGCAGCTTCATTACGATTGCCGATCTGATGATTGCTGCGAACACAGAGCTGTGTGCACATCGCAACAAGCTGGGTGACAATCAATACGGGGCGTAACAGGAGTGCGTGAAGAACGCGCTGGATGACGCAAACAACAATATGAAGTTCGTGCAGCCGACTCCGTGCTCGTTCCACTTCGCTCAACAGCCGTAAGGGACTGAAGTAACAACGAAA
>QHQV01000278.1 GCA_003219945.1 Verrucomicrobiota bacterium
AACCAGATCCGCATGCTCGTGCTTTCGCATGGAATGCAATTGCTCTTGATTGGATCGACAATCGGATTGATCGCCGCAATCGCTCTTTCGCGCGCATTGCAGAGTGTGCTTTTCGAAGTCGAAGGCATCGATCCGCGGGTTTATCTCGGCGTGGGGCTGCTTCTCTTCGTCGCGACGTTCCTGGCTTCGTGGATACCGGCACGCCGCGCATCGCGCATTGATCCAATCGTGGCGTTGAGAACAGAATGATATGAACGATCTCAAGCTCGCTTTTCGTCAGTTCGGCAACTCGCCTGGGTTCACTTTGATCGCTGTCCTGACGCTTGCGCTCGGGATCGGTGCAAATACTGCGATCTTCTCCGTCGTCGAAGGCGTGCTGATGCGTCCTTTGCCCTTTCCGCATGCGGAACGCCTGGTCAGGATCTACGAAGCCCTAGATGAAAACGGCGCGCGTTCGGGAACGTTGAACCTGAGCGACCGCACGGTTGCGCGGTTCGAGGAGTTCCGGCGCGATATTTTCGAAGATGTTGCCGGTGGAACCGGCGGCGCCTCAGTCGTTAGTGCAAAGGCCGGTTCGCCGGCGCAAACCGTCCCCGCCGCGCTTGTCACCTACAACTTTTTTGATGTCCTCGGATTACCGCCGTCGCAGGGCCGCAACTTCACCACAGAAGAGGGGAGCGATAAAGCAGCGAACGTCGTCATCATCAGCGACGACTTTTGGCGCAACACGCTTAATTCACGACGCGACGTCCTCGGCAGCACGATCGAGATCGATGGAACACCACGGACGATCATCGGCGTGATGCCGAAAGCATTCCGCCATCCGTATCGCGCGAGCTTGTGGCTGCCGCTTGCGCTTGAGCCTGATAATCCGGTGACGATCAACAACCATTATCTCTATGGCCTCGCGCGACTGCGTCCCGGCGTCACACCGGTGAAAGCGGAAGAAGCTGTGAAGCGCATGTGCGCAAGGATCAACCGGGACGATCCGAATCCGGCCAACGTGCGTGCCGCTTATATCCCGCCGTTGCGCGAAAGTTTTGTCATGGATTTGCGGCCCAAGATTCTCGTCGTTGTCGGGGCGGCCATTTGCACCCTATTGATTGCCGCCGCCAACTTCGCCGGTCTTCTGCTTGCCCGCGTCATCGAGCGGGAAGGGGAGTTCGCGTTACGCGCTGCGCTTGGGGCGAGTAGGCGCCGACTCGTCAGACAGCAGCTCGTCCAGGCGCTTTTGCTCGCTTTGGCCGGAACCGCGGTTGGTCTGCTCATCGCATTCTGGATCACGCCAATGCTGTTCGGGCTGAGCCCGGAAGGCGCGGACGCGACTGGCAGCGCGATGCGCGAATTCGATTACGCGGCGCGACTCGATCTGCCCGTATTCGCTTTCGCTGCCGGTGTAATGACGCTGGTCGGTTTGGGTTTTGGTTTGCTACCCGCGGTGCGTGCAGCGCGCACGGATTTGCGCGGTGCAATGAGCGTTACATCACGCGGCGCAACCCTCGACCGCAGTGCGCGAAGATTGCTCGGTTCATTCGTCGTGATCGAGCTCGCGATTGCCGCTGCGCTATTGACGGCCAGCATCAGCGCGACGCAATACTTTCGGAAGCTGATAGAGGAGCCATGGGGCTTTGAGACGAGGAACCGCCTCGCCTTCAGCGTCACCGTTCCCGACCAATTCTTCACCACCGCCGCGGCGAAACAGAAGGTGCTCGAAGCTTCGCTCGCGCAACTACAAGCAGTGGCCGGAGTGAAATCCGCGACCGTTGTGTCGCCCTCACCTATGGACGCGCCCTGGACACTGATGCCTTTCAACGCAGAAGGCGCTCCCGCACCCGAGTCGCGTGGAGTGTACACGGCCTATTCGCGGATTCCCGTGCCCGGCTACTTCCAGAGCATTGGCCAGCCGCTCCTGGAGGGCCGCGATTTCAACGCCAGCGACACAGCCGACGCGACGCTCGTCTGCATTATTAGCCAAAGCATCGCAAAACGTTTTTGGCCTAACGATTCGCCGATCGGCAAACGCATCCGTTGGGGACGACTCGATGGAACTCGCCCTTGGTTCACGATCGTCGGCGTCGTGGGTGATATGAAAGCGATCGCCGACCCGCGCGACGGCGAAGTCGTCGGAATGATCGCGCGGCCACTCGCGCAAATGCTCGTACACGCTACGACACCGCTCGAAGACATCACCTTCGTTCTGCACACTGATGGCCGCGCAGTGACGGAGCCAGCGATCCGCGCCGCGCTGGCGCGCGCGAATCCCAATCTCGCCGCCTACAATTTTCTCTTACTCGAAGATGCCGCAGCGCGCTCGCGCACGACCGAGCGATTCATTTTCGTTCTCGTTTCATCGTTCGGACTCGTGGGACTGGTGCTCGCCGCCGTGGGTTTGTATGGCCTGCTGGCGCTCCAGGTCGCGCGACGCGAACGCGAGTTCGGCATCCGCAGCGCGCTAGGCGCCACTGCGCGTCAGATCGTCCAGCTCGTCGCGCGACAAGGCGCAGTATTGCTCTCGTTAGGCTTCATTGCCGGTGCGCTTGCGACCTATGGAGTGGTGCGCCTGGTCAAAAATCAGTGGGCCGACATGCCGGCGCCGAATCTGATCGCGTGCATTTGCGCGGCGATTGTGCTCGGGATCGCGGTGATGATCGCGTGCTGGCTACCCGCGCGGCGCGCTGCGCGGGTTGATCCTGTTATTGCTCTTCGTGCCGAATAATTATGAACGACTTAAAGTTTGCTCTTCGTCAGCTACGCAAATCGCCCGGATTCTCAGCGCTCGCCATCATCACGCTTGCGATTGGAATCGGATTGAACACCGCGATCTTCAGCTTGATTAACGATCTGTTTCTGCGAGGCCTGCCGTTTAAGGAACCATCGCGCGTGGTCCATCTTTATGGCGGCGACAAATCGCGCGATCTGGAGGATATCGGCGTATCGGCGCCGCGTTACCAACATTTTCGCGATGGCCAAACCATGTTCGACGGATTAGCCGGAGAAAATTTCTTTCTCTTCACACTCACTGGTCTTGGCGATCCGGTGCAGGTCTTTGGCGGCCGTTTAACTTCGAACTATTTTGACCTGCTAGGCGTCCGTCCGATTATCGGCCGCAACTTCCTGCCGCAGGAAGAGGAGGGCGCGGACGTCGCGGTGGTGACGAAGAATTTTTGGCAGAAGCGGCTCGGCGGCGATCCAAACGTGATCGGGCGTAGTATCACGCTCGACGGCACGCCGCACACGATCGTGGGCGTGCTGCCGAACATGCCGGCGACCTGGTTCGGAGCGAACCCAATCGCGGAGGTCTGGACCACGAAGCCGTTCCAGCTTCCGGGGTTTTCGTATGAACGAATGATGCGCGGCACGAGCTTTCTGCGCGTGATCGGCCGGCTCAAGCCGAACATCACCCTCCAGCAGGTGAGAGCAGCACTGCCGTCGCTTGACCACGGTTATCGAACACAATACCCGAATAAAATCGACAGCGGGTTTACGACGACTCTGAGGACGCTGCCGGAAGATGTGACGCAAAATTTCCGCGCGGGTTTCATCACGCTGTTCGCTGCTGTTTGCTTTGTGTTGCTCATCGCGTGCAGCAATGTCGCCAACCTGTTGCTGGTTCGTTTCAGCGGGCGCCGACGCGAAATCGCGTTGCGAATGGCGATCGGCGCTTCGCGTGCCGGAATCATCCGTCTCTTTGTTCTTGAAAGCTTGCTTGTCAGTATCCTCGCGGGCGGTGTCGGCGCATTCGTAGCGTGGCGGTTGGTTCCGCTTGTTCCCAAAATGGCGTCAAACTTTCTTCCGCTTGAAGGAAACGTCGCAACCAGTCTTTCGCTCGCGGTTCTCTTCTTTACGATTGGATTGTCAGTTTTGACAGGATTGCTGATGGGTGTTTATCCAGCGCTGCAAGCCTCGCGCGCGGATCTCGTTGACGGACTGAAAGAAGGCGGACGCGGAACAAGTGGCAGTCTGCGGCAACAACGGTTCCGCAAAACTCTGGTGGGCGCACAAGTGGCGCTCTCGGTCACATTGCTCGCGGGGGCGGGTCTGTTGATCAGCAGCTTTATGCGCTTGAGTCAGCAGAATCTTGGTTTTGGTTCGCAACATCTCTGGACCGGAACAATCACATTGCCAACGGCGCAGTATACCGACGCTCCATCGCGTCAGCGTTTCATTGAGCAACTGCTAAACGCGCTCCGCGATGTTCCCGGCGTCCAGAGCGCTACCGTTAGCGGCGACATTCCATTGAATGGCGGCAATCGAACGCTGTATGCACGGGGCGATCGTGATCTGCCGCCGGTGGAGCAACGCGTTACTGCGCCGAGTCATGATGTAGCGCCGGACTTTTTCAAAACGTGGCGAATTCCGCTGCTCGCCGGGCGCGAATTCAACGAGCACGACACGGCCGAGAGTCAGAATGTTGTGCTAATTAGCCAGACAGGCGCGAAGAAGGTTTTCCCCGGCGAAAATCCGATTGGCAAAACGCTGCTAGTGACGAGCGCCGGCACGCCATGCGAGATTATTGGCATCGTCGGCGACATTCGGTCGCAACGCATCAAAGAAGAGCCAGGCATGGAGTTTTATCGGCCGTGGTCACAGGAAAATTTTCCGTTCGTGAGTGTCGCGGTTCTCAGCACGCTGAACAGCGACGCGGTGACGAAGCTGGCGCAGACCGCGTTGAGCAAGGTTGATCCGGGCCTGGCAATCGCCCTCCCGCAAAGCATGGATGCGATCGTGGCGCAGGCACTCGGGCAAGCACGTTTGATGATGATTCTTCTGGGTCTGTTCGCCGGGATTGCCTTGCTTTTGGCAGCCGTGGGGATTTACGGCGCAGTCGCTTACAGCGTTGCTCAACGGACAGGGGAAATTGGCGTGCGCATCGCACTGGGTGCACAAGCTGCGGATGTACTCAGGCTCATTTTGGGCCAGGGCATGATGCCAGTGTTAATCGGACTCGCCGCTGGTATCGCGGCGGCGCTCGCGCTCGGCCGCTTACTTAGAACGCAGCTCTATCAGATTTCACCGCACAACCCAACGCTGCTTTTCACAACCGCAGCTGTTCTGGCTTTAGTGGCGTTGCTCGCTTGTTTCGTCCCCGCGCGGCGAGCCGCACACGTTGATCCGATCCAGGCGCTGCGCGCGGAGTGATATGCAGGATTTAAAATTCGCTCTGCGCCAGCTCCGCAAATCGCCAGGGTTCACTTTAATCGCCCTAATCACAATCGCGCTCGGCATTGGAGCCACAACGGCCATCTTCACTGTCGTTGATGCCACGCTTTTGAAGCCTTTGCCGTACCCGCAGGCCGAGCAATTGGTAACCATTCAGGACGATCTTCCGGGCCTCGGTGCACGCGATGTTGGAATGTCTCAACCGGAATGGGAGGATCTGCGGCGTTCTGGGGTTTTCGAGTACGTCTCGCCGACATGGTTTGACGAAAATAATCTTACAGGATCGGAACAACCTGCGCGCGTTCGGTTGCTAATCGTCGCGCCGAATTATTTTGAATTGCTGCGAGTGAAGCCGCAGTTGGGTCGAGGTTTCAATCCGCGCGATCACTCGCCGGGATTTGTTGGGGAAATTGTGATCAGCGATAGCCTTTGGAAACGAGCGTTCAGCGCCGATCCACACATTTTGGATAGGAGCGTGCGAATGGATACCGACCTGTATCGTATTGTCGGGATAATGCCTTCCGGTTTTGATGCTCCGGGACGAACGGCGGAAGAAAGGAATATCGAGATCTGGGCGGCGACCAGTTTTTACGGCGCGCCAATGGCTGACCACCCACGACGCAGTGGACGGAATCTGCCCACAGCAATTGCACGACTCAAACATGGATTGACTATTGCAGCGGCGCAGAAACGGATAGATGCACTTGCCGATTCCTTACAAAAACAATTTTCAGCGGATTATCCGGAGCAAAATGCGTGGCGGATTCAGATGGTGCCGCTGAAAGACAAAATCGTGGGCAATGTTCGGCAGTCGGTGGTTTTGCTGTTCGCCGCAGTCGGACTGGTTCTTCTGATTAGCTGTGTAAACATCGCGAACCTTTTGCTTGCCCGAGCCAGTGCGCGCGGACGCGAAATGGCGCTTCGCCAGGCACTCGGCGCAAATCGCGCGCGGCTGATGCAACAATTGCTGACGGAAAGTTTGCTCCTTTCCCTGCTCGGCGGAGTAGCAGGTCTGGCGGTTTTATTCGCTGTGAAAGATCTTCTGCTGCGATTCGTGCCGGACAATCTCCCGCGCCTGAATGAAATCTCAATCAGCTGGACTGTTCTGCTTTTTGCCCTCTGCGCTTCTGTCTTCTCCGGCGTAATCTTTGGTCTCGCTCCCGCGTTCCAAGCGAGCCGACTGGACTTGCAACAGGCATTGAAACAGGAAGGCCAGGGTTCAGTCGGTTCGGCTCAGCGCGCGCGAACGCGGCGCGGACTGGTGATTACTGAATTCGCGCTGTCTTTGGTCCTGATGATTGCTGCGGCTCTCCTGCTCCACAGTTTCTGGGATTTGGTGAACCTGAGGACTGGGTTCAACACGCGCAATATGGTGACGGTCCGGACGAGAATGCCTTACCCTAACGACCCGAGCGTCGACAAATATGCTACCGCTTCGCAAGAAGCGCCGTTCGTGCGGGAACTCATTCGCCGTTGCGCGACTTTGGCCGGGGTAGAAGAAGTTGCGGTGGGTGATCCAGCGACTATTCCGCTCGATCAAACCGGACACGAACTCAACGTCCTTGAAGGGCACTTCTATCTCGCGTTCGAAGGGCAAAAAGTTGATCAACAAAAGCCGACCATCGTGCAACGAGCCAGAGTTACGCCCGAGTACTTTCACTTGCTTGGACTAACGCTGGTTCGTGGCCGTGTGTTCAATGACTTTGACAAAGACACGGCCCCGCAAGTGGCGGTGGTGAATGAGGCATTTGCGCGCACTTATTGGCCTAACGACGATCCGTTGGGCAAGCGATTCAAATCAACGAGACCAGGTTCTTCGTGGATCATCGTGGTTGGTGTCATCGCGAATGCGCGGACAGAATCGCTCGCCCAAGCTGACGTGCCGCAGCTTTATTTGAACCTGTATCAGACCGGCGCAAAACATTTGGCCATATTGTTGCGTGGCCATCTCAACACGGCGGCGATCGCGGATGAAGTTCGCAACCAAGTGCAGTCGTTAGATCCGACGCTTCCGGTATTCGATGCGCAAACCTTAACCGAAACCGTCTCTGCCTCGCTGTCGCAGAGGCGCTTCTCGCTGGAAGTAATCGCATTGTTTGCACTGACGGCATTGCTGCTCGCGTCAATTGGCGTTTACGGAGTGATCTCGTACCTGGTTACAGAGCGCACCCGTGAGATCGGTATTCGGCTGGCGCTCGGGGCACAAAAGAGAAATATTCTGCGCGTTATTCTGCAGCAAGGATTTCAACTCGCAGTTGCGGGTGCCGCAATTGGAATTGTTTGTGCAGTGATCGTGTCGAATTTAATGGCAAGTTTGCTTTATGGGGTGAAGCCGACTGACCCACTCAGCTTCGGTGGCGTCGCTGTGCTTTTCGTCGGTGTTGCGCTGCTCGCTTGTTATCTTCCCGCCCGCCGCGCAATGAAAATCGATCCGATGACTGCTTTGCGGCATGAGTGATTCGGTCTGTGAGATGATTGCTTATTCGTGGTCGCGATTTGTCACCGTTGATTCGAGTTTTTGCCGGTCGTCACTGAGTCCAGGAATAATTGTTCTGCCGAGTTGATCCTGTTCTTGTTCGGCAAGTCTGATCCGGGACAATGCCTCTCTTGAGTTACCGAGGCCTTCTTCCGCTACGGCCAGATTATAGTAACACGCAATTAACGCTTCCTGTCGCGCTTCAGGCGATGGTAACTGCGCCAGCTCATCCAGCTCCGCCACAAATTGTTTCTTCGCCGACTGCATATCCCCCTTATCAAGTAACAACACTCCGCGGCTAAGAAAAAGATCGGGCATGAGATGTTCCCCCTTTGTCGCGAGCGCGCGGTCAAAATTCTCCGATGCTTTGCTCTGCAAATGTTCCTTAAACGCGTTTTCAGCCGGTCCAGTATGCTGGTCTGTTGAAAGTTCAGACAGCAGCTGTGGAAGCCGGGCATCATCTTTCCAAAGAAGTGAAGCGAGCTGTTTTGATTGCTCTGCCGGAAGTGGAGAATTCCTGAGCCTTGTTCCCAGCCTGGCCGATTTGTCCAAATATTCCCATCCAAGCTCGTAGTACACATGGAAGTCATTCGTCTTGCGCGTAGCAGCGTACCAAATAGACCGCGGGTCCTGCCACTCGGCCAAATAATCGACGGTTTTGCTGAGCCATATCAAACTGACCACCGTGACGAGTGCCGTCGCGGCAGCCACATTCCATTTTGGC
>QHQV01000180.1 GCA_003219945.1 Verrucomicrobiota bacterium
GATTTCCGCTTTTCGATTTTCGATTTGTTTCTTGGCGCTTCGCGCGCATTTACTTAAATCGGCAATCGCAAATCGCAAATCGAAAATAAATGGAGGCAAGGGGATTCGAACCCCTGACTTCCAGCTTGCAAAGCTGGCGCTCTACCAACTGAGCTATGCCCCCGAAAAGAATTGCGGAATGTAGTTTGCCGATCGCAGATTGCAATCGGCGCGGGTCACCAAATCCGAACGCGTTGCTCAGGTGCCACGTTAAAGGCGTCGTACCAGACATCGGTGTTTCGGGCGGGGACCAATTACGCGAAGTCGAGGCGGGCAATGTGGGTCGCTTACGACCTGCTTTTTAACGTAATCGTCGGAGACTTTTCCGCGCCAGGCCTGCGCCCATTCTAGAAGGACGCGTTGATCGCCCGTATAACCCTCGATCACCGGCGGCGGTAGTCCTTTGAGCGAACGATTAGTCTCTTGATTTCATTGACGGCTCGCGAGTTGACTTTCACTGTTTGAATGATGTCGTGCGCACCGATCCTCGTCAGCGAACTGCATTCGTTGGAATGGGTCGGCATTCTCCTCGCGCGTGTCGCTGTGGGTTTGCTGTTTTTCCTTTCCGGTCGCGCCAAACTTTTTAGCGCGACGCGGCGGCAAGAGATGCGCCAGACATTAATCGAAGCGCATGTTCCTTTTCCCGAGATAACCGCTGTTTTTGTTTCGACCGTTGAGTTCGTTTGCGGGTTGCTGCTTGTGATCGGAGCGCTGACGCCGCTAGCGTCCCTGATGCTCGCGGGCGTTATGATTGTCGCCATTACAACGACAGCAATTCGCAATGTTGAAGCATCTTCGGCAGCGGAGTGGCTCTCGGCAATTTTGTATCTGCCTGAGGTGCTCTACCTCATAATCCTCATCTGGCTGTTTTTCTCAGGGGCTGGATGGCTCAGCGTTGATCACTTGGTTCTGTGGCAAACGCAGTTATAGCTTGCCGCGCGATGCGCTGCGGCACAAGCCGACCTGAAACACTTACCGCAGCCCGGGTTTCGAATCAGGAAACCAATGAGTAATGAACGCGTGTTTGCACAGTGAGGCGCTATTCATTTTCAGAGTGAAAAATATTAAATGAGGCAAGCCGCGCAGCGAACGAATCTCGAAACATATGGGGAGGAGGTGAAAACAATGAAACAGAATGTAGGTCCGCGTGAGCAACTATTGCGGATTGTAATCGGTTCGCTCGCGCTGGCTGGCGCTGCGCTTCTGCCGCAGCTGCGAGGCTGGCGATGGTTGGTGGGCGCATGGGGCCTGGCGAATCTCGCCAGCGGATTGACGCGCTACTGCCCGAGCAACCAGCTGACGGGCATCGACAACACCCAAGGCAACGAGCTCGTGCATTTCGATGAATCGCTGCACGGCTTCCGTGGTCGCCTCGGCCAGCGGCTGAATGAGCTTCAGCACCGCATCGGCGCCAGCGCATGATTGCCTAGATGCGCCGGGCCGCGGGCGAGCTTGGAGCAGGTGCTTGCTAGCCTTGGGAAAGGGCGTATCGACAGCTGGGATGACTATCCTCGTGCCATTCGGCCGAACCATGGAGGATAGCCCTACTGCTCCTCGAAAGGCATTTCCATCATCTCCCGATACGTAAGCTCTTTCGTGTCAGGAAAACTCGCTACGCAGAGTATGAGATGGTTTTGAAATCATCGAACTATTCAAAAAATGCTTCCTTGTTAGGCCGCAGATCGATCTCGAGACTCCACGCACTACGGTCTTGCTGAACAAGGTTCCAATAAGCGTCGGCAATAGCTTGCGGCTTCAGCAACGGTTCTTTAGAGCCAGGGCTGTATCGCTTGCGCACCTGCGGCGTCTCGATCACGCCATCAATGATGACGTGCATAACGTGAATGCCCTTGGGCCAAAGCTCAACTGCGAGCGATTGCGCCAGGCCGCGGACTGCGAATTTGGCGCTGCTGAATGCCACCGCGCCGCCGCGCCCGCGCACCGAAGAAGTTGCACCGGTAAAGATGATCGCGCCCGCTCCGCGCTCGACCATGTCAAGCACAGCTTCGCGCGAGCACAAGAATGCGCCACAAACACCGGTTCGCCACGATTGTTCGAATTGCTCCGGTGTGGTCTCCATCAATCCTTTGCCGATCGAACCGCTGGCGTTTGCAATCAGGATTTCGACCGGGCCGAGCTGTTGCCGTACTTTGCGAAACGCAGCCGCGACTTG
>QHQV01000181.1 GCA_003219945.1 Verrucomicrobiota bacterium
CTCATTACTGCCCAGAATAACTTGCGCATATCGAAGTTGCAGCTAGCCAAGACACTCGGTCTGTACTTCCAACCACGACGCGGTGAAAACCCGCCGTTGGAGGTGCTCGGTGAGATGCCCTACTTCCCGCGCAGCATCGAGCTGGCCAATGCGATCGAACTGGGAAAAGAGCGGCGCCCTTTTCTCAAGCAGGCGCGGGCAAACGCATTAAACCAGCTCCAACAAGTGCGCGCGGCAGCAGGTCAATATCTTCCCAATATTACGACGACCGGCGGCGGCGAATGGGTCAGCTCTCCCATCAACTCGAGCTGGCATGATATTTCAAAAGGTTGGACCGCACTGGTTCAGGGCAGCCTTCCAATCTGGGACAGCGGCGCGATCGCCGGTCAGGTCATCCAGCAACGCGCACTCTTTTCAGAAGCAAAGATCACTTACGATGACGACGTTCGGCAGGTCGAGTTGGAGATCCAGCAGGCCTACTCAAATTTGCAACAGAACGAGGAGCTCGTTACAAGCCAGGAGAAAAACGTCGAGTTAGCCGAGGAAGCGTTGCGTCTGGCCAAGGCGCGCCTCGATGCGGGCGCGGGAGTTCAGTTGGATGTACTGAACGCGACGGTGCAGTTGCTCACCGCGCAGTCGACGCGCTTGCAAGCGCTGTTCGGATACAACTCATCATTGGCAGAATTCGATCGCGCTACTGGCGCACAGAGCACGTACTCGGAGATGTTCGCGAATCTCAGGCCGCGCGCCACGACAACAAACACCTACTACACCGGCAGCGATGTAGATGCGATGGGCAAGCCGAAGGAAGTCTCGGAAGAACGCATTTCGACTAGTAAGACGCGAAGGACCAGCTCCAAGTAACGGGGTTCAAGTCCGGGCAGAGCGTTCGACAATCGCCAGGAATCTCGGACTGTCATCTTGAGCAGAGCGAAACATCTCTGATTACTCTCTTCGCATTCAGCATAAATTATCTGAGATCCTTCGCTTCGCTCAGGATGACAGTGGCGAGGATATTGGAGCTTAGAATGGAAGTGCCAAAATGGATCTACCCTTCGAACAATTCCCTGCTCTAAGCGCAATCAAAATCTGTCGTCATGTTTTCGTTCAAAGAGTTCCCGGTGTCGACGTTTCACACGACAAAGCCGAAATGCTGGAGCGGCTCGATGCCGCACATCGCGAAATTCGCAACGCAACCGGCTTTGGCGCGTGGCCCCTGTTCACCGTCAAACAGGTCCACGGAAACAAAATCGCTGTAATTGATGAGGTAGGGTTGGCGCTCCCCGCCGACCGCGGACGCAGCGGAGCGGCATCCCTAGCAGGCCGAGAATTCCCCGCGTGCGATGGCATCATCACGAATCAACGCGGTGTCGCGCTCGGCATTTACGTCGCGGACTGTTGCGGAGTTTACATCGTAGATCCAACAACGCCTGCGATCGGGCTTCTGCATTCCGGTCGCAAAGGCACCGAGCTTGCCGTCGTCACAAACGCGATTAGACAAATGATTGAACGCTTCGGGTCCGATCCTGCGAGCATGATCGTGCAACTCAGTCCCTGTATTCGCCCGCCGCACTACGGAGTCGATTTCGCCGCCGAAATCATCCGGCAATGTCGCGCGCTAGATGTTCAACACATCCACGACTCTGGCACGTGCACCGCCTGTGATCTGGGTCGCTACTACTCCTACCGTGCCGAGAAAGGAAAAACCGGCCGGATGCTGGCCGTGCTTGGAATGACGTAGAGACGCGTTCCGCGCCTCCGATCACACAGCGCGTTATCCATTAGCGCTTCTGGGGCAGTGGCTGCGCGATTTGTCACGATTCATACAAGGATTTTGCCTGCGTAAAGAGATCCTGCGTTTGATATGCCACCCGACTCGAAGGTTTGCCCGTCGCTCGACAATCGCGCTCTGCCACGCGGAAAATACGCGTCTGTCGAGGATGGTACTTACCTCGTCTGATCACTGATGACTGATCACCGGTACCTGATCAGGTGGGAAAATGGTTGACGTGGTTATTGCTCGGACAACGTGGTCCTAAACAGGTGCGGCACTTTACCAGCTAAATCGCAGCGAGCAGCGGATTGACCCCTAGTGATCAGTCCCTGAAGTTCTTGAAGTTTGTAGCGACGCCGAAGTCGCGACTACGCACGAATTGAATAACGATTTGTAGTTCGTCTTTCTTCTTGCCGGTGACGCGAATTTGACGGTCCTGCAGCTGGCTCTGGACTTTGAACCCCTGGGACTTGATCGCCTGGATAATTTCTTTGGCTTTATTCCCTTCGAGGCCTTGCTTGATCTTTAATTCCTGCCGAGCATGACCGACGGATGAGATTGCGGGTTCTTCCTGCTCGACATTCCGCAGATCCACGCCGCGCCTGGAGAGTTTGCCGA
>QHQV01000182.1 GCA_003219945.1 Verrucomicrobiota bacterium
CCTGTTCAGGAATGATTTCGGTCTTCGCGTCTTTTAAATCGAACCGGGTAGCAAGCTCCTTGCGCGCCTGATTGAGCGCATTGTCGATCTCTTGCTTGTCCACTTCTGAGACGATATCGAACGAAGGCATAGCATTGAATTTCGGATTTCAGATTTCAAATTTCAAATTTGCTTAGCGAGAAATTCCCCGTCATGGATTTGCCTCCGCGATTTTAATCTTTCCTTTGTCGACTCGGACGTTAATTGTCGCCGCTCCTCCGCCGTTGACTGTCTGATTGATCTTCATCTCACTGCCGGAGGAATTCGCCGAGACCGAAAGATTATTGAAATCATTTGCGATCTTTCCATGCGGAGCGCGCGCGAGAAGGTGGAAGCGAGCGTCGCTTGGCAAAGACAGCCACGCGTTTCCCTGTCCGACGTTTACCTGCGCCGCGAATTTTTCCTGTTGCCACCAATCGTACGCGAGCGTAAGCGTGCCGCGGTTTACTGTAAGATCCAGGTTTGTGAAACAGTTCCGGGCGAAAA
>QHQV01000183.1 GCA_003219945.1 Verrucomicrobiota bacterium
CTCAGATTATGAAGGCTGCGCGCGAAGAATAAAACGTGCACTGCGTCTGATTGAATGACGCGCGCATTCTTTATCGTCGGCCCAACTGCCACCGGAAAATCCGAAATCGCAGCCGATGTCGCGTGCGAAGTTGGTGCGGAGATTGTCAACGCCGACGCGTTTCAAATTTATCGTGGTCTCGATCTACTCGCGGCAAAACCAGACGGTTCGACGCTCGAGAAAGCTCCGCATCACCTGATTGGCACCCTGTCGCTCACCAAAGAAATGAACGCGGAAAAATTCCGGCGCGCCGCAACTTGCGCTATTGAAGGAATTAATTCGCGCGGCAAAGTCGCGATCGTGGTCGGCGGAAGCGGGCTCTATGTGAAAGCGCTTACCCACGGCTTGGATCCTCTTCCGAAGGCTGATCCGAATCTGCGCGAAAAACTGAATGCGATGAGTCTGGATGAATTGCTCTCGCAACTTGGAAAACTTGATCCCAGAATGGCGCGCAAGGTCGATCTGAAAAATCGCCGGCGCGTGGTGCGGGCTCTGGAGATTTGTTTACTCACTGGGAAACGTGCTTCAGATGTTATAGCTGGAGTCGGTGACGCCGGCGGGCCGGGATCACCGATCCCTGCTAAAGGCATTTTTGTGTTTCGCGACCGGGAGGAACTTTACGAACGAATCAATCAGCGAGTGGAAATGATGTTTGAGCGCGGTGTAGTCGAGGAGGTACGCGCCGCGGGGACAACGAGTGCGACCGCGTCGCAGATGATCGGGTTGCGCGAAATTCGTGATTTGCTCGCTGGAAAAAAGTTGCTCCCGCAGTGCATCGCGGAGATTCAGCAATCGACTCGCCGCTACGCCAAAAGGCAGTTGACCTGGTTTCGGCGGCAAACTAATTTTTTGCCGCTGAACCTGTCATTTCTTACTCACAATGAAGCTGTGAAATGGATCTCGCTCCGAATTCTATCGGAGGTCGAAACAAGCGATGATTGAAACGCGTCCGCAGAAAACACAGGAGCGCGCGCTACTGATTGGCCTGGAAAAACAAGGCGTCTCCAAGTGGGATTTGCGCGATTCGCTCGATGAGTTGCGCGAGTTGGCGAACTCGGCAGGAGCCGAGGTCGTAGATACAGTCACGCAAAAATTGCAGAAACCGACCGCCCCGTACTACATCGGACGAGGCAAAGCGGAATCGATCAAGGAATCGTGTCAGGATCAACAAGTAACGTCGGTGATTTTTGATGATGAACTTTCGCCAGCGCAGGGGCGGAACCTGGAAAACTTATTCGCGCGCAAGGTCCTCGACCGAACGCAATTGATCCTGGATATTTTTGCGCAACGGGCGCGAAGTCGCGAAGGCCGATTGCAAATCGAGCTCGCACAGTTGCAATATCTCTTGCCGCGCCTCACCCGGATGTGGCATCACCTGTCGCGCCAGACCGGCGGGATCGGCACACGCGGCCCGGGTGAAACGCAATTGGAAGTCGACCGCCGGCGTGTGCAGGAACGAATCGCGCGGCTCGAGCGCGAGCTGGAATCGGTGCGGAAAACGCGAGCCATTCAGCGAGAGGGACGAAAACGCCATCAATGGCCGGTCGCTGCAGTAGTCGGTTATACGAACGCGGGGAAATCGACTTTGCTGAATCTGCTTACGGGAGCGGACGTGGTAGCGGAGGACAAACTTTTTGCCACGCTGGACCCGACGACGCGAAGCTTTGTTTTGCCTAACAAGCAGCGGGTCCTGCTCACGGACACGGTCGGGTTCCTACGAAAGCTTCCGCACACGCTGATCGAATCGTTCAAGGCGACACTGGAAGAAGTCAGCGAAGCTGATTTGCTCATTCATATTGCTGATCTAAGTCACCCCCGCGTGGACGAGCAGATGGAAGCCGTCGATCGAGTGATCAAAGAACTCAACGCTTACGGCAAGCAAACTTTGATCGTCTTCAACAAGATCGATAATCTGCCAAACCGCGAAGTCGTCGATTCGTACCTCAGGCGATTTCCCGGTAGCGTGGCGATTTCCGCGCGCACTGGAGAAGGAGTAAGCCACCTCGTGCAAGCTCTGGAAGGCGCACTCAGCTCATGGCGATTGCGCTCGCGGTTTCGGATTCCCGCAAACGAAAGTGCGTTGATCGCGGAGATCCATCGGGTAGGTCACGTGCTCGAACTGCGATACGAAGCAAACGACGCTTTGATCGTCGCGCACGTTCCGCCTGATCTGGCACAAAAGCTCGAGCGATACGCGGAAGCGTAGGTTTTTTATTGTGTAGCCAGCTCGCGAACCCTCGATTCGAGGTTTGGCGCGATCTGCGACCAACCTTCACGACTGTTTGGAGTCGCTGCAAAGTTCAGAGCCTCCGATAATCAATTTGACTCTTAGAGGTCGGGGAATTATCCGAATAGCCGCTGCCACGTCGTGTCGTTCATCTTAAAGCGCGTGCGATGCGTTTGTACCTCCGAACTACTGTGATGACGCAACCCGCGATTATCAGAGTGAAAGCAAGGCTCATGATGCCAACGTCCAAAACATCCAAATGGAAGATCTGCCACGATCCCGGAACGACCACGGAATACAGGCAGGCAATGGTAATACCAGCATCCGATGTTGTTTGGCCATTGGCCCGCAAAACTCGTTAGGCAAGCCGGCGATTTTTCCCGCGGCGCGAACGTAAGCAGTGAAGATTGTCAAAATCGTTGCGATATAACCAAGCGCAACGTCTCCCCCCTCGCGTACCCTGCGCCGATGAACACCGCCGCATCCGAAACGCGATCGCGAACCTCGTTGTAAAGTTCGCCTACTTTCGAAGCACGAGCTGACACGAGTGCGACCATCCCGTCCAGCATGTTTGCCGTTAGCCGCAATTGCGCACCAAGCGCGGCAATGAGCCAGAAGAGTCGATTGTATTCAACAGAAGTCAGGCCAAGCGCCGGGCCCGCCGCGATACACGCGCACATCCGGCAATCGAAATTGCATTCGGCGACATTTCATGAAGCCAGCCACGTCGTCGCCGACTGTGCCCATTTGCGATTTCGCGTCGCAATGGGCCGACGATTGATTGCTTTCGCCGCTGATTCGTTCATCGCGGGCGCGATCCAAAGCAGGGCTGATGAGGGATGACCAGATAACAACTCGCGAGAGGGTCGCGTATTCGTCGCTAACGGATGCGCTCCCCTCTTGCACACCGTGCCTTCCTTCGAGATGATGCAGAGCCATGCCTGCAACGCTGGAACAAACTGGGCCGAACATAGTGACGCGGCGTTCCGTGTTCATTCTGCGATTCATTAGCACCGTCGCATTATGGACAGTCGCCTTGCTGATCATGTTCTCCGGTTACGAGATCCTGTTCTGGGTATTGATCAGCGTGTTCGGAATGATTGGGCTTTGGGAATTTTACGGGATGCTCGACCACAAGCGCCTGCCGAATTTCAAGATCACCGGAATGATTTGTGGGGCAGTGATGCTCGCAGGAAGTTTTTATTATTTCTCCAAAATCGGACCGGCAGGCTCCTATGATTTCGAAGTCGCTGTCCTGCTGTTTTTTCTCCTGACGGTATTCGGACGACAAATGTTTGCACGGTTGCGGAATGACGAGCCCCTGCAGACGATGGCTTACACATTGTTCGGCCTGCTTTACGTGCTTTGGCTTTATAATTTCATCACGAAGATCGTTTATCTCACTCCGCGTTCGAGCAGCGGCCAACTAACCGGTCAGTTCTACGTGTTGTATTTGATCGCCGTCACCAAATTCTCAGACATGGGTGCGTATCTGACGGGCAGCGCGATTGGGCGGCACTTGATGGTGCCGCACATCAGCGCGAAGAAAACCTGGGAAGGTTTTTTCGGTGCGATTGTCTTCGCTTTGCTTTGCAGCCTGGCGCTTTACAAGATCATGCCGGGTCATTTGTCCGTGCTGAACTGGACGCATGCGACAGTGCTCGGTTTGCTTCTCGGCGTTGCCGCAGTCCTCGGCGATTTGGCCGAATCCATTATTAAGCGCAGCACCGATGTAAAAGACTCGGGCAATCTGCTCCCAGGAATCGGCGGCGCGCTCGATCTGCTGGACAGCCTGCTTTTCACCGCGCCGCTGTTGTTTTTCTACATGCGCCTCGTGATCCGCGTCGCATAACGACGAGGAGCCATTTAACGAATGAATCGTAAACGTGTCGTTATTCTGGGCGCGACTGGGTCCATCGGTGAGAGCGCTTTGAAAGTCGCGCGGGATATTCCCGAGCAGATGGAGATCGTCGGGCTCGCGGCGAAGAGCAATGCACGAAAGCTGGCTGCTGCTGCGAATGAAGTTCGGCCAGAATTGGTCTGTCTGGTTGAGGAGACCCAGATCGATGTTCTTCGAGAAGCACTTGATTACGAGCCGCGGATTTTCTCCGGAGAAGCGGGTTTGCTCGAAATCGCCTGCCTGACAAATGCGGACATCGTGCTCGTCGCAATCGTCGGCACCGGCGGTTTGCGGCCGGCGCTGGCGGCGATTAAAGCGGGGAAGGATCTTGCCGTGGCGAGCAAGGAGATACTGGTCATGGCAGGCGAGATCGTCATGCGCGAAGCGCGCGACAAGAGCATACATGTTTTGCCGGTCGACTCTGAGCATAATGCGATCTTTCAGTGTCTCGAAGGCAAACAGCCGGCAGATGCCAGAAGGATCATTCTCACCGCGTCCGGCGGGCCTTTCCGCGAAACACCGCGATCAGATTTCGATTCAATCACGCCGGAGCAGGCATTAAAGCATCCGACCTGGAACATGGGACCGAAGATCACCGTGGATTCCGCGACGTTGTTCAATAAGGGCTTGGAGATGATCGAGGCACACTGGCTTTTTGCCGTAGAGATGGACCGAGTTGAAATAGTCATTCATCCGCAAAGCATCGTCCATTCAATGGTCGAGTTCACGGACGGTTCCACGCTCGCGCAATTAAGTTATTCGAACATGTGCTTCCCGATTCAATACGCCGTGACGTGGCCGGATCGCGTCCCGAACTCGTTGCCGCCACTCGATTTTTCTAAGCTGTCGAAGTTGGAATTTTCCACTCCGCGCTATGAGGACTTTCCGGCATTGAATCTGGCGCGCCGTGCGGGAGAGACCGGCGGTACATTGCCGGCGGTGATGAATGCCGCCAATGAAATCGCAGTGGCGGCGTTTTTAGATCGCAAAGTGCGGTTTACGGAAATCTGGCGGATCGTTGAACAAGTGATGAACCAACACACGCCCGTTGCGAACGCCGATCTCGATGCAATATTGGGAGCCGATCAGTGGGCGCGAGCGCAAGCACAGGGATGCGTTGAATCGGTAAAAGGTTAAAAGATTTACAACGGTAGACAGAATGACGTGTCCAAGGATTCACTGATCACCGGCTGACCACATGATTTTGCATATAGCTCGCGTCATCTTCATCCTGCTCGAGGTTCTCATCCTATTTAACTTGCTCATCGTGGTGCATGAGCTTGGGCATTTTCTCGCAGCGC
Source organism: Verrucomicrobiota bacterium (assembly GCA_003219945.1). GTDB lineage: Bacteria > Verrucomicrobiota > Verrucomicrobiia > Chthoniobacterales > UBA10450 > Udaeobacter. The sequence goes on from QHQV01000183.1 coordinate 5,468, forward strand.
GGTGGCGGGGTCTGTACATCGAGAAATTCGGCGTCTGGTTTGGCAAACCGCTCTGGAAGAAGACAATTAACGGCGTCCAATACTCCCTCGGGTCGCTGCCATTCGGAGGTTTTGTTGCGCTGCCGCAGCTTGCACCGATGGACATCATTGAGGGCAAAGCCGACTTGGACCGGGCGAAGTTGCCGAAAATTTCTGCGCTCGACAAAGTCATTGTAGCCGTCGCCGGTCCGGTGTTCAGCTTGTTGCTAGCCTTGTTTTTTGCCGGAATCGTCTGGGCTGTTGGTCATCCAG
>QHQV01000184.1 GCA_003219945.1 Verrucomicrobiota bacterium
GATTCCAGCGTCATGAGCTCTTCGTAATCAATCGCGAACGGTTTTTCTACTTCACCTCCGACATGTAACCACCACGCGTTGCGATCGATTGCGGGGATTGGAAAATGCGTTCGAACGTAGAACGATTTCGCCGGCGTAAGAAAGCTGTCCAGACTCGAGAACGGCATCTCGAGATTCAGCGGGCTTTCGCTGCGCACGATTTCGTCACGAAGTTCTGTTTCTTCTGGTGGCATCTGTTCGAAAAAAACTATTTTGCTGCACGTAGATACACAGAAAGCTTTTCGTATAAGCTCATCTGAATACGGCGATCGTCCTCAATCTCGTTCACTTGGAGTTGCTCGGGAGACATCTTGCTGAGAGCATCGCGCAACGCTTCAACCCGCTCCAGCAGTTCCTGGCGGCTGGTGCACGAGATATCCAGGCGGAATCCCGGCTTCGAAAGAGTTCGCAAAAACGACAACTGAAACGCGGGTCGCAGTTGATATTGAAGACCACCTTCCAGCATCGGCGTTTTGTCATCATAACTCGAACACTCGATACTCGCCTGCTGAGGAATGCTCCCCGCAGTTCGCATCACTGCTTTGATGTGTACAAATGCCTTTGCGTTGATGTCGAACTTTGTTCGTTGCAACACGCGCACTTCCTTTACAGAGCCAACATAGACAACAGGCGCTTTCCTTCTAACCGATTCGATAAAGCTACGCATGTTCGCACCGAGCAGATGCGCAGCGTTACTGAAGTTCAGAATACACAAAAGCGACGGGTAGCCTCCGACACTTTTCGTTGTCATATCAGCGTCTTATTCTGGACTCATTTACTTGGTGCAATGAACGCGTCGTTGAAACTTCTATCGCAGGAACAAGCCACCAAGGACACGCGCGCAAACTTTCCGGCAAAATCGGAAAATTATTACCCCGAGAAGCGTTCCGGCGGCGAAGCTGATCAGCGTACAAAGCTGCTTGTGCGCTAGTTGCAGTGTCGTGCTGATCCAGCCCCGGACAAGAGCGAAGGCGAAGGCCGCGACGACTTGCCCGAGAGTAACGTGATCATTCATTATCTTGTTCTCACCGAAGCTCTCGGGGCGATGCCAACAAAAGCCCGCAACCGACTGGACTGGTTTTCGCAGTAAAACGTAGCCCAGCCGTCAAGAAGGAACGGGTGGTGCCTGGCGGAACAGCCGCGCGGAGTTAAGAATGAAACCGAGCTCCGAGCCGACATGAATGAGCGCCGCGATGATCGGTGCCAGCAGACCGAAGAAGGCTAATACAATGCCTGCGATATCCACGAGAATTGTCCCCCAGAAATTGAACATGATCACGCCGTAGCAACGCTTGCTGATGGCGAGCACTTCAAGCAAGCGCGAGAGATCGCTGGTCATCAATGTCACATCGGCGGTTTCCAGCGCGACATCCGTTCCCTCCCCCATTGCGACGCCCACCATGGCTTCGGCGAGCGCAGGCGCATCGTTCACGCCGTCCCCAACCATGGCCACCTTTTTCCCGCGTTCGAGCAATGAGCGGATTTTCTCCAGCTTTTGCTGTGGCAACAAATCGCCAATCGCTTCATCGACGCCGAGTGAGTCCCCGATGGCTTTAGCTGTGTTAGAGTTGTCGCCGGTGAGGAGAATGGTGCGAAAGCCGAGGCTCTTGAGCCTGGCGACGGCTTGCCTGGCTTCGGCGCGCAGTTGGTCTGAGAGTGTCACAGCGCCGAGAACGCGTCTGTCCCGACCCACGAGCACGGCGGTTTGTCCGGCACTTTTCGCGCCAGCAGACTCGGCTAGCAATTCACCAGGTACCACCACGCCGCGTTCTTCGAACAACGCTCGCGAGCCGACGAGGATCTCGCTTCCGTTGTCCTCGCATGTCAATCCCTTTCCAGGCAAATAGCGCAGGTTCGCATACTCCCGCAGCGGAACATGGCGCTCTCGGGCGCGACGCACTATCGCTTCGCCCAGCGGATGCTCAGAGTGTTGCTCCGCGATAGCAGCGGTCCGCAATACTTCGTCCTCGCTCGCGCCGTTTAGCGTGGTGATGGAAGTAACTTCGGGAACGCCCAAAGTCAGGGTGCCAGTCTTATCAAGAACGACTGTATCGACCCGGCTGAGTTGTTCGAGATAAAGTCCACCTTTAATAATGATGCCGCGCCGCGCCGCGCTGCCGATGCCTGCCAGGATTGCCAGCGGGGTTCCTGCTGCCACACCGCACGCGCCTGCCACGATGATAACAGCAATCGTCGAAGTAAGGTTGCGTGTGACGATGAACGTGAGGACTGCCGCGCCGAGCGCGAAGTAAACCAGACCAGCGGCCAGCCGATCGGACACGCGCTCCACAGGCGCCTTTGATTTCTCGGCTTGCTCAACGATTTCAATGATTTTCCCAAACGTGGTGTCGCGCCCAATTTTTTCTACCCGGACTTCCAGCACGCCGTCCTCGTTAATCGTGCCAGCAAACACTTTGCTTCCTCCGATTTTTTCGATGGGCAGCGATTCGCCAGTGATCGGGGATTGATCCACGAAGCTGTGGCCCTTGCACACCTCGCCGTCGGCGGGGATGCGTGAACCAGGCCGAATGATGATAGTCTCGCCCCGGCGGATCTCCTGCGTGCTGAGTTCGCGCTCCTGACCGTCGCGCCGCACGGTGACCTGGCGCGGCAGAGATTCAATTAATTTCTCAATGGCTCTGCGTCCGCCGCCAACAGTATAGCCCTCCAGCAATTCGGCGAAGAGCACAAAAAAGGCGATCACCAGCGCGGTCAAGAACTGACCGATGCATAGCGCTGCGACGAGCGCAATGGTCATCGAGAGTTCCATCGTCATGCGCCGCTTGCGGAGGTTTTCCCACGCTTCTTGAAAAATGGGATAGCCGCCGATGAGCGTCGCCGCGAAAGCGAGCCAGTCGCGGCTCATCAGGTGTTTCCACCAACCAGTGAGACTCGCCACGATGACAATAGCCATTAGGCCGAGACGAAGGTATTCGGCTGCCGAATCGTCGTGATCATGTTCGAGATGGTCCCCATTGTGGTCACGAGGATTCTCGGGAAGGCAGTGGTCGCCTGTTTCTCGGTTGACTGCTACGCCGTTCATAGTTTCAAAGTCTTGTTATTTCAAATAGGTTTTCATCACATCGATCACTTCACGCGCGGCGGCCCGTTTCGACTTCGGCTTCCCGTTAGGGTTAGCAATGTGAAAACGAAGATGGCCTTCGAGAATCTCGGCCATGAGGCCGTTAAGGGCGCCTCGGGACGCCGCGATAAGCTGGAGTATCTCCCCACAATCCCGTTCTTCCTGGAGCGCTTTTTCCAGGGCACCGATCTGCCCTCGAATCCGGCGCACCCGGAGGATGAGCTTCTTCTTGTTCCGGAT
>QHQV01000185.1 GCA_003219945.1 Verrucomicrobiota bacterium
TTGCAGCGATGCTTTGGTTATTGGCAACCTGAGCCAAGTTCGGCACTACAAACGGAAGTTCCATTGCGGGAAATCAGCCAGATTGATTAACTTTTGAAGGTCACCATACGAGCGCAAACTTGCAAATCGCCCAAGCTGAGATTACCAAAATTGGTACTATGGCTGACACATATGTTCCATTGATCAGTTCCGGCATTGCCGGCCCACTTGGCGTTCTTCATCTCCCGCGTCTGTGGCAGAAGGTCTCGCTCGAGGAAGCGGGCAAACTTGCTTCCGGTTATCCCGGCGTCGGCAAAGGTTTCGACGCGATGACGCTCGCCGCGCTCGGACTCGAAGAGCAGGCAGTCCGAGAGTACATCAGGCAAAGCAAGCCGACCTATCCGCAGTTTGAAGCATGGGTGGAGCAGAACGCGAAGTCATTAAATCGGGATGCCGTCGAGAAGCACAATGCTTCGGTGCGCGGCTACAATCATGACGACGAAACGCGGCGCGGCATTCTGGGCGCATGCAAAATTGCGGATGACGCTTCTTCGCC
>QHQV01000187.1 GCA_003219945.1 Verrucomicrobiota bacterium
AAGCAGTTGCTTCATGAGTTTGAAAAAATCAAACGCGACTTTTCTGCAGGCGATCTCTTCGGCGCGATCCATTCGTTCAAACGCACGCGCACGATCATGAAGACGCTGGTCGGTCAGATCGACATCCTCGAAACCATGACGCCGTCGTCGTTCTCCAGTTTTCGGGATCGGCTAGAAACGGCATCGGGATTTCAATCGGTGCAGTTTCGCGAATTAGAGTTTCTCCTTGGCTATAAACGTTCCGTCGCACTCGCACATGTGAAGCCGGATTTTCCGGGCGCAGATCGGCTGCAAAACCGGACCGGCGAACGAACGGTGGTGGATCACTTCTATGATTTTCTGGAAACGCGGGGGGCACAGATCCCGACGGAGTTGAAGAATCGCGATGTGACGCGACCGAATGGGCCAGACGAACGAGTGCAAAAAGAGGTCTTACGGTTGTATAAGAATTCGCCCGAATGCTCGATCCTCTTCGAATTGATGACCGATTTTGATGAAGGTCTTCAGGAGTGGCGTTATCGACATGTGAAACTCGTGGAGCGCACAATCGGCGCGAAGAAAGGCACGGGTGGCTCGCCGGGTGTGCCGTTTTTAAAGGAGTCGTTATTCATGCCAATCTTTCATGATCTCTGGGCAATCCGGCACGAACTGTGACTCTGCCGTGCAGTTGAAGGGTTGAAGCGTTAAACGGCTCGGAGCGTTAGGCTCCGCTTTAACGCTTTAACAAATCACGATCCAAGCCGGAGAAAATCGCGCACCGTCCCGGAAAACAGTTGCGCTTTCTCTTTTTCGGGAAGCTTCATGGATTCGATCAATTTGCCTGGGTGCGTTTCGCCTAACG
>QHQV01000186.1 GCA_003219945.1 Verrucomicrobiota bacterium
ACCGGCTCCACAACTGCGTTGACGCAAACGTATCACGCATACAGCTTGCTGTGTGCCCGTGACCCAAACCAAAGACGGATCGAAGTTTCTCAAAACAGCGGCGACTTTTCAGTCCGGCGCAGAAACGCTGCCCCAGCGCTATTTTGTTTCACCGGAAATTTTTGCTGAAGAGTTGCAGAAGATATTCGCGGCCAATTGGGTGTTGGTCGGACATCAAAGCCAGCTCGCCAATCCGGGCGACTATTTCCTTGCGGAAATAGCCGGCGAAAGCTTGATCGTCACGAAAGATCAACGATCGACGATCCGCGGCTTTTACAATGTTTGCCGTCACCGCGGGTCGCGACTTTGCGAAGAGCAAAATGGACACGTCGCAGCGATTCAGTGCCCGTACCACGCATGGACGTACGCGCTGGATGGGCGATTGCTTGGCGCACCGCACATGGATGAGACGCCGGGATTCAACAAAGCTGAATATCCGTTGAAGCCGGCCCGGCTTGGT
>QHQV01000188.1 GCA_003219945.1 Verrucomicrobiota bacterium
AGATCGGGCGGCGCGATGGCATACCCGATGCGGAGCCCCGCAAGGCCGTGGATCTTCGAGAACGTACGGAACACAACGACGTTTCGCCTGTCACGAATAAATCGAAGTGTGTCGGGCGGATCATTAAGGAATTCGAAATACGCCTCGTCAAAAACAACGATGATGCGATCCGGCACTCGCGACATGAAACTGTCGATCGCCTGCTGAGGGATCAACGTGCCGGTGGGATTGTTTGGGTTTGGAATGAAAATGAGCCGGGTTTTGGACGTGATCGCGTCCAGTGTTACACCGAGATTTTGTTGATAATCCGGGCTCGGCGTTTCAATCGTGCGCACGCCGAAAGCGGTCGCGAGTAATTTATAGACGATAAAGGCATACTGACACGTAATTACGTCATCGCCGGGATTCAGAAACGCGTGCCCAAGGAATTCGATCACCTCGTTCGATCCATTGCCGAGAATTACGTTCTCAGGCGCTACGGTGAGTTTCGCCGCGATTGCTTTGCGCAAGTAAAATCCGCTGCCATCAGGATAAAGATGCGCATGCTCCAGCGCGGCGCGCATCGCCTCCAGCGCCTTGGGAGAAGGACCAAGCGGGTTTTCATTCGATGCCAGCTTAACGATTGTGCTCGGATCAACACCTAGTTCGCGCGCCGTCTCCTCGATTGGTTTCCCTGGTTCGTAAACGGCGAGATCACGCAACTGGCGGTTGGCCAGCTCCCACACTGACGTCATGCGCGAGAGATTAGATGCGAGTGCGGTAATTTTGCAATTCGCGGCGATAACCCGGTCTGAATCGAGACGGTCTGAGTTTAGCGCGATATCGCGGGTTGGCCGTTATCAGAACCTGTTCGGCTGTTTTCAGCTTGTTTCCGCAATCGTCGAAACTGCTCCTCTAGTTTCTTGAGATCCTCATCAGAGAGGTTTTCCAGATCGACGAGTTGATTGCGCGCACCTTTCACGGCGCGAATTAGTTCGTCCAACTTCAAGTGCATTGCTTTCGCGTCACGGTTCTGCGTGTTCTGAATCAAAAATACCATGAGGAACGTGACGACTGTCGTGGCGGTGTTGATGATCAGTTGCCACGTGTCCGAGAAATGAAAAGTCGGTCCGGTGATAAGCCAGACGAGAATGACAAGAACGGCGCCGCAAAACGCCCAGGCGCTGCCAAGTAAGGTGGATGAACGCTGTGCAAAACAACGGAACGCGTCGCTGACGATGCAAAAGATATCGCGCTCTGGCTCATCTTTTTTCGCTTCTTTTGACCTGGTTTTGTTCGCCATATTACTTAGTCTTTCGCGCGTGACTCCCAATTTGCGCGCACTGTCGCCCGGCTTCGGCGGGCGGGCAGGCACAAAGCGCATTGATTTCACCGCGGTTTTAGGCAAGACTTGGCCCCGAATTCATGCAGCAGGTGCAAGGGTTTTCACGTCTGCAAACTGTTCCATCTGAGCCGGCGACTGCGGCCAGGCGGAAGCTGTGGATACTCAGTTCCTGGCGGGACTTGGTCTTGTACGTTGGCACACCGCTGCTGCTGGTACCTGCGTTCGCGCTGGCCCAGGCAAAGTGGAGTCCGCAGGACATTTATCTCTTTGTCGCTGCCTTCGGTGCCATGGGTCATCACCTCCCCGGAATGATCCGTGCCTACGGTGACCGCGCTTTGTTCGAACGCTTCAAGTGGCGCTTCATTTTCGCGCCGCTGTTTCTGCTCGTAACTTGCGTCGCTTTCTTTTGGTGGGACCTGAAGGGAATTTTGTTAATCGTTTTCTTCTGGGGTGTTTGGCACGGATTGATGCAGACCTACGGGTTTTGCCGCATCTACGACGCCAAAACGGGAATGTTCGACACGCTTACCCGCCGGCTCGATTTGGCCATGTGCCTGATCTGGTTTGCCACTGCGGTAGTGCTTTCGCCATACCGGCTAAGCGATACGCTGGACACTTACTACATGTGTGGCGGGCCGTTTATCCCGCCATCCGTTGTAAACCTCGGCCAAAACATCATTCTCGGCGCAGCTATTTTTGTGTCGGTTTTGTTCGC
>QHQV01000279.1:0-2296 GCA_003219945.1 Verrucomicrobiota bacterium
CAGTTCGACCTTGTCGCGCATTGGAATCTTGACGCCCCAGTGCAGGTCGTAGTCCGCGGGTGGTTGTGCGGGGGACGGCGCCGGAGTTGGCGATTGCGCTGCGATTCTTATTGTAAAGAGTGCATAGAGCGCCGCAACCCGAAGCAGTCGTTTCATGTCGCGCTATTGAAGATGAAGCGCACGGGCGAAACAAGGGTTCTTTGGTGCTGCGGGAAAGCGCCGCGAGGACTCCTCGCACTCGCAAAGTCCAGCTGCCGCCGCCCGAAATCGAGTAGGCCTCATGCATTTCGCACGAAGTGTTTTCGGAGTGCGATACCTCCTCGCATCTCTTTCACGGTTTGCGCGAACTCAACTTTGCGACACGATACGCCATGGCTCACGGGGTCACGAAAGGCGCGCAATCTCCGAGACAGATGTCTCGCGAGGGAAAGTCCGCTCGCGAGCCGAGTGGTCGGACGATCTCGTGGTCTCACGCGGAACTGGTCTGTGCGGGTGCGGTGTTTCTTGTTGCACTGGTTGTATACAGTTGGACACTTGCTCCCGCGGTTACTTTGACCGACAGCGGCGAGTTAACTGTGGCCGCCTACGGGCTGGGCGTGGCGCATCCGCCGGGATTTCCGCTGTGGGTCATGCTCGCACATCTCGCGTCGCTTTTGCCGGTCGGAAGCGTTGCCGTGCGAATCAATTTTTCGTCTGCTGTTTTCGCCGCGCTCGCCTGCGCAACGCTTACTCTGGTGGTGGCCGAATTACTCATTACGGTTTCTTGTTGTGCTCCACGTCGGCGAAGGAACAAGGCTGGGCGGCAGGGCAGTGACATTGAGAGTTCAAACGCCGACGGGCTTTTGATATTCGCGCCTGCGGTCGGCGCGGGATTGCTTATGGCGTTCTCGCGCACGCTTTGGTCATATGCGACGGTCACCGAAGTCTACACACTCAACGCGCTGCTGATCCTGCTAGTCTTCTTTTCGGTCGTTCGATGGCGGCGGCTGATCATTGAAACGCAAAGCGATTTCAGCGTGACGGTCGCCACGGATGACGCGTGGATTTATGCCTCTGCATTTGTATTCGGCGTTGCGATGGGTGTTCATCACGTGACTGTGGCGTTAACGCTTCCGGCTATTGCCGTAGTCGTTTACAGGACAGAGGGCCTGAAGTTTTTCACGAGCCGACGCCTTTTATATGCTGCGCTGATTTCGATCGGCGCGTTGATCCTTGTTTACAGTTATTTGCCGTGGGCAGCCTCGCGCTCGCCTGCGATGAACTGGGGGAATCCGCGTTCGCTCCAGGAAATTTGGTGGCATATCACCGGCCGGCAGTATCGCGTGTTCTTCTCTTTTTCGTCGGCGGCCATGGGAGCGCAGTTTGTTGAATTTTGTCGAATGGCTTTGCGTGAGTTTGGGTTTGCATGGTTGCCGTTGACGCTGTTTCTGGCGGTGGCGGGGCTCGTGAGCGCTTGGAAGCGCGACCGCACGGCTTTTTGGTTTTTGCTGTTGATAGTACTCGCCGACCTGGCTTACTCGCTGAGCTACGAAATTGCCGAGGACAAGGACGCGTACTATTTGCCGGCATTCATTTCGATCGCGATTGCAGCCGGGCTAGGTGTCCGCTGGCTGATTCAGCTTACTGTTCCAAGACCTTTGCCGATTTGGAAATCGTATGTGGCTGCTGCGACCGCGATTGTCCTGACATCCGCTACAGCGTTCGCCGCGAATTGGCCATTCAACGATCGGAGGCATTACTTCATTGCGGATGATTATGTTGAGAACCTGTTCAGCGCGATCGCGCCCAATGGACTGCTGCTGACGCAAGATTGGCAGGTCGCGTCTCCCATGCTGTACGCGCAAGAAATAGAGCAGCGCCGTCCCGATGTTAAGGTGGTGGATATTAATCTGCTGCGTCGCTCTTGGTATTTCGATTATCTAAAGCATGCACATGCCCGCTTGATCGAGCGGTCGAGGGAGAAGATCGATCCATACGTTGAGCTCCTAAAGCAATGGGAGCATGACCCTAGCGCTTTTGCTCGCAGCCAAGAGCTTACTCAAGGCATTAGCATGGCGTTCCTGGACATGATTCAATCAATCGTCAGGAATGAAATCAGGCTCGCGCCGGTTTACATCACGAACGATGTGCTGGTCGCTGACTCAACGAACGGATACTTGACCCGATGGATCCCTCAAACTTATCAACTTGTGCCGCAAGGGTTGGTTTTCAATCTCGCTACTGACCAAAGCTTTCATGAGCCCCCTGACCCGCATCTCCGGATGCGCGGGCTGGCTGATGGGACGGTGCGGTTTGC
>QHQV01000279.1:2307-16200 GCA_003219945.1 Verrucomicrobiota bacterium
TTATAAACGCTAAGGTTTTGCCGGCGTATACGAGAATGCTGACTAATCGTGGGCGATACCTGGCGCTGTTCAATCAACACGAGCGCGCCATTGTTGCTTTTAACGAGGCGTTGGCGCTCGATCCGAATCTCGCCGACGCGCAACAAGGCCTGGTACAGAGCACGGCAAAAATCGCCAAGCCATAGGAGCGCCGGAGTCGTTTGCTCCAGAGGTAGATCATCTTTTTGACAAGGGAAAGATAACCGCTACGTTCAGAATCCAACTCGCTCGACTAAGCAGGGATAATTAAGCAGGAGCCTCGCTATTAAAAGTAGTGATCGGCGGTTGAACTGCACCGAACAATGCAAACAAATCGAAGCAAACGTTATCGCGCCGCGGCGCAGCAAGTAGATCGGGCGAAGAATTACAGTCTCGCGGATTCGGTCGCGACGCTGAAGAAATTCTCGCCCACGAAATTTGATCAGACGGTGACGCTCTCATTTCGCCTTGGGGTTGATCCGAAGCAATCCGATCAGATGGTGCGCGGGACTTGCCCGCTTCCACACGGCAGCGGAAAACAGGTGCGAGTGCTCGTTTTCGCAGAAGGTGAAGCGGCAAGGGCCGCCAAAGACGCGGGCGCGGAATTCGTCGGTATGAAAGATCTGATCCAGAAATGCCAAGAAGGCTTTCAAGATTTTGATGTGGCGATCGCTACCCCTGGGGCAATGGCCGAAGTGCGGAAGCTCGGGAAAGTGCTCGGTCCGCGCGGACTGATGCCCAATCCGCGGACCGGTACAGTGACCGACGACACTGCCAAAGCGGTCCAGGAGGTGAAAGCGGGACGCGTCGAATTCAAGCTCGACAAGAATGGCAACGTTGCCGTGGCGGTCGGAAAGTTCTCTTTTGAAGAAAATGCGCTGGTGGAGAACGCAAATGCAGTGATTGAAGCCGTGGTGCGGGCTCGTCCGCCGACGGCAAAGGGCCGTTACCTTGAAGGTGTGACAATTAGTGCGACCATGTCCCCGGGCGTCCGCGTCGATCCAACGCCGTACCTAAGCGGCGTCTAGGGACCGGAATAAATAGCTCGACGATATGCGACCAGAAAAAGCCAACATTGTTTCAGAGTTGTCCGAGTCATTGAGACGCTCCCCTTTTGTGCTCGTGACCGATTATCGCGGAATGAAGGTGGCCGATTTTAGCGAGTTGCGAAGTCGACTGGCTCCGGCTGGCGCCGAGGTGCACGTAGTGAAAAACAATTTTCTCAAACTCGCGATGGCGGATTCTGGTTTCCCGCAAGTTGGTGAGCAGTTCGCGGGGCAAACCGCGGTTGTTACAGGCGAAGCAGATGTAGCCCCCGTGGCCAAGATTTTTAAGACTTTCGCAACCGAGTTTAAACTGGCTGCACTCAGGGTTGGCTTTGTCGATCGCGCAGTGCTTTCCACGGCGGAATTGGAAACTTTGGCGGAATTACCGGCGCGCGAAATTTTGCGGGCGCAATTGTTGGGGTTGTTATTGGCTCCGGCGACGCGCCTAGTGCGTCTGTTCAATGAACCGGCCGCGTCGTTAGCGCGACTGTTGAATGCGAAAGGCGAAAAGGAGGGCGCACCTGCGGCATGAATTTTGTTCGGCACGCACTTTGCCTGTCGGACAAATCCAACACAAAACAAAAATGTCCGAGCTGGTGGCTACCAGCTTCAATTCTTCGAAGGCTTTCGGAGGCGGCAACTGGAGAAAACTAAAATGGCAGATACAGACAAATTGGTGGAACAACTCAGCAACCTATCGGTCTTGGAAATTGCTGGATTAGTCAAGCAGCTCGAGGAGAAATGGGGCGTTAGCGCGGCGGCGCCAGTAGCAGTCGCGGCCGGGCCCGCTGGGGGGGCATCCGGTGGAGCAGCAGCACCAGTAGCCGAGGAGAAGACCACGTTTGACGTGATTCTGACTGAAATGGGCGCAAACAAGATTGCAGTAATTAAAGAGGTGCGGAGTGCTGTTCCAGGACTCGGGCTGGCGGAGGCGAAAGCGCTCGTAGAAGGCGCACCTAAAACCATTAAAGAAGGCGTAACCCAGCAGGAAGCGGATGAGATCAAGAAAAAGATCGAGGCCGCGGGTGCAAAGGTCGAAATCAAATAGAACAAATCGAATTTCTGCGCCGTCGCAGCATAAAATCTGTTGCTCGGCGCAAGATCCATACTACGGTTACCACCCACACAGCCCGCCAGACGTATTTTTAACCCGGCGCTAACTAGGCAATCACATTACCGGCTACGAGACGGAGGTCGTCAATTTGACAGGTCCCCGTTTTGGTGGCATTTTTGCGCCCTTCACCCATCCCAGATTCGGTAAATCTGCCTGCGTCGGCCCCGTTAGGTGGAGTCGGTGTGAGGTTTTAGCTCGTGAGCATAGGCATTATGTCGGAACGTATCTACTTCGGAAGTATCAAGGAAGCCATTGAACCGCCCAACCTGATTGAGGTTCAGGCAAATTCATACGTCGATTTTCTTCAAAAAGACGTCCAGTATTCGAAGCGGAAGAACCAAGGACTTCAGGCTGTTTTTAAGGAAGTTTTTCCTATCGAAAGCTACGATGAGAAGGCCGTCCTTGATTTCAGCCATTACGATATCGGCGAACCCAAGTTAACCCCACTTGAAGCGCAGCGCGAAGGGCAAACCTACAGTGCGCCGCTGCACGTGACGTTCCAGTTGAGGGAGGAAAAAGGCACGAAGGAGGAGAAAGTGTACATGGGTGAGATCCCGCTCATGACGCCGCAGGGCACCTTTGTCATCAATGGTGCGGAGCGCGTGGTAGTGAGCCAACTGCATCGTTCTCCCGGCATCGCGTTCGAATCGACGGTTCACGTCAACGGCAAGGTCCTCTATAGTTTCCGCATCATTCCAGACCGTGGGTCATGGATCGAGGTGCAGTTCGATACCGCTGACCTGCTTTACATTTATTTAGACCGACGCAAGCGCCGCCGAAAATTCCTCGCGACCACTTTCCTGCGCGCACTCGGCTATGGTTCTGACGAGGAGGTCATTGAAGTTTTTTACAACATCGAGAATCTGAAGCTGAGCGACAAACTCGACGAAGAACAGCTCGCCAGCAAAGTGCTCACCGCAGATATCCGCGATGGTGAGGTCACGGTCGCGCGCGCATTTGAGCCCCTGACTCTTGCGACCGTTCGCCAGATCATGGCGCTGAATATTCACGAGGCCAAAGTCATCGACATCTCGAACGATGACACGATAGTGAAGGCCCTTAGAAAAGATCCGGCTCACGACCAGGAAGAGGCTCTCAAAGACATTTACCGCCGCCTTCGTCCGGGCGATCCGCCGACCGTGGCCAACGCCCGTGCTTTACTCAAACGTCTCTTTTTCGATCCGAAGAAATACGACCTTGGTCGAGTCGGCCGCTACAAAATCAATCAGAAGCTCGGAATTAACGTCGATCCTTCCGAGCGCATCCTGACCGACAAAGATTTTATCGCGGCGATTAAGTACTTGATCAATCTGCGACGGGGCGAAGGCACGCTCGACGACATTGACCACCTCGGCAGCCGGCGCGTCCGCACCGTAGGCGAATTGCTGGCGAACCAGTGCCGGGTCGGTCTTGCTCGAACTGAGCGCCTCGTGAAAGAGCGGATGACGCTATTCGACATCAACGTCGATGGAATGACGCCGCAAAAGCTTATTAATCCCAAAGCGCTCAGCGCGGTCATCAGGGATTTCTTTGGTCGATCACAGCTTTCGCAATTCATGGATCAAACGAATCCGCTCGCAGAATTGACGCACAAGCGGCGTCTGTCGGCTCTCGGCCCTGGAGGTTTGAGCCGCGAACGTGCCGGCTTTGAAGTGCGCGATGTTCATCCGTCGCACTACGGCCGCATTTGCCCGATCGAGACGCCCGAAGGCCCCAACATCGGCTTGATCAGCTCAATGAGCACCTTTGCGCGTATCAACGAGTTTGGTTTTATCGAAACGCCGTATCGCAAGGTAGTAAACGGCCGCGTCACTGATGAGATCGAGTATCTCACAGCTGACCGTGATGAAAACTTCCTCGTCGCACAGGCGAATGCGCCTATCGACGGGCGCGGCCATTTCAGCGGTGAAAAAGTTTCGGTGCGTTATCGTGGCGATTTCCTTGAAGTCGATCCGTCAAAGGTGAATTACATGGACGTATCGCCGAAGCAACTCGTTTCGGTAGCGGCTGGCCTCATCCCGTTTCTGGAACACGACGACGCGAACCGCGCGCTGATGGGTTCCAATATGCAACGCCAGGGCGTGCTGAAGAAAAAGTTGCGCGCGATTCGCACGCAGTTGTTCTGGCCATCGAGAGCGGCAAGGTCGCTTCAGTTACGGCTGACCAAATTATCGTCACGAAGGACGGCCATCTGCCCGAGTCCAAAAAGAAAATCAAAACCGACTCCGAGGCCGGTATCCACGTTTACGAGCTCCGCAAATTCATGCGGTCGAACGCCGGCACCTGTGTGAATCAAAAACCGATCGTTCGCAAGGGTCAACATGTGAAGCGGGGCCAAGTCATCGCCGATGGGCCGAACACTGATCGTGGCGAACTGGCCCTCGGGCGCAACGTGCTCGTCGCGTTCATGCCTTGGAACGGCTACAACTTCGAGGACGCGATCATGATCTCGGAGAAGGTTGTGAAGGAAGATGTTTACACTTCCATTCACATCGATGAGTTCGAGATCGGCGCGCGCGATACAAAGCTGGGCCCGGAGGAAATTACGCGCGACATCCCTAATGTAAGCGAAGAAGCTTTACGTAACCTGGGTCCGGACGGCGTCGTGCGAGTCGGTGCGGAGGTGAAGCCAGGGGATATATTAGTTGGGAAAATTACGCCAAAGAGCGAGACGGAACTGGCTCCGGAAGAGCGGCTGCTTCGCGCCATCTTTGGAGAGAAAGCCGCCGATGTAAAAGACACCTCACTCACCGTGCCCTCTGGAACCTACGGCATCGTGATGGACGTGAAGGTGTCATCCCGCCGCGAAGTTTCACGGGAGAAACTTACTCCGGCCGAAACCAAACGGCAGCTCAAGAACATCGGCGAAGACCACAAGCGCAAGAGGGAGGGACTCATTGAGCAGCTCACCGATTCGCTTTCCAACGTTCTGCTGGGCGAAAAAATTCCTCTCGACGTCGTAAATGCCAAGAGCGGTGAAATCATCATCCCGGCGAATCGCAAGATCACGAAAACGCTTCTGCGAAAATTGGCGACTGCCCACGATCACATCGAGATCGACCCGAGCCCAATTCGGAATCGGATCCGCGAAATCATTGGCGGATACGAACACAAGTTCGCCGAGTTAGAGCTCGAACGAGATCGTGCGACGGACCGTGTGGAAAGCGGCGAGGAGATCGAACCAGGAATTATCAAACAGGTCAAAGTTTACATCGCCAGCAAGCGCAAGCTCAGTGTCGGCGACAAGATGGCGGGCCGTCACGGGAACAAAGGCGTTGTGGCGCGCATTGTACCCGAGGAAGACATGCCGTTCCTCGCAGACGGAACACCGGTCGACATCGTGCTTAATCCGTTAGGCGTCCCGAGCCGTATGAATGTGGGTCAGGTCTTGGAAACGCACCTCGGCGTTGCTGCCAAAGCGCTTGGATTCAGAGTGGCCACTCCGGTCTTCGATGGAATCAAGGAAAAACAAATTCGCGACTATCTGCATGAGGCGAAAAAGAAAGAGGGCTTCACCTGGGTACAGGAGAACGGTAAGGCGCGCCTATTCGATGGTCGCACCGGCGATCCGTTCGACCAGGAAGTCGTAGTTGGTCACATCTATATGATGAAGCTTGGCCATCTTGTGGCGGACAAGATTCATGCGCGCGCGGTGGGACCGTATTCGCTTGTCACTCAGCAGCCGCTCGGCGGTAAAGCGCAATATGGCGGCCAACGCTTCGGCGAGATGGAGGTCTGGGCGCTCGAGGCTTACGGTGCTGCCTACACGTTGCAGGAATTACTGACGGTTAAGTCTGATGATGTGCAAGGCCGGACTCGTATCTACGAGTCAATCGTTAAGGGCGACAACTCGCTCGAAGCTGGAACGCCCGAATCCTTCAACGTGTTGATCAAGGAAATGCAAAGCCTTGGTCTCGACGTGAAGGTCGGCAGTCAGGCGCCCACCTTTATGGAGAGCGTGGCGTAATTTTTAGTTTCACACTTATTCGGAGAAATCATGAACGAACATTCCTGGCGTGAGTTAGTGGGCGAAGAACGCCCAGTAGGTTTTGATCAAGTCGCAATTGGCATCGCCTCGAGCGACACCATGCGCTCGTGGAGCAAAGGCGAAGTCAAAAATCCGGAGACAATTAATTACCGCACCTTTAAGCCGGAGAAGGGCGGGCTTTTCTGCGAACGGATTTTTGGGCCGACCCGGGACTGGGAGTGTTCCTGCGGAAAATACAAGCGCATCAAGCACAAAGGCGTGATCTGCGACCGTTGCGGCGTAGAAGTCACACTCGCGCGCGTTCGCCGTGAACGCATGGGGCACATCGAGCTGGCGGTGCCGGTTTCGCACATCTGGTTTTACAAATGCATGCCTTCACGCATCGGACTCATGCTGGACATGAGCGCGCGTCAGCTTGAGCGCGTGATTTACTACGAAGACTATATCGTCATCGATCCTGGCAAGACGCCATTGCAGAAAACACAACTGCTGAACGAAGTCGAATACCGCGAGGCGCAAGAACAATACGGTGAAGATTTCGTCGCCGGAATGGGCGCTGAAGCGATTAAGAAACTTCTCTCCGAGATCGACCTTAACAAGCTCAATAAAGAGCTGGAGAAAGCCATGGGCGCGACAAAGAGCAAGCAGATTCGCAAGAAACTGGCTAAACGTCTCAAGCTTGTTCAAGGCTTCCAGAGCTCACGCGCACGCCCCGAATGGATGATCCTGGAGGTACTGCCGGTGATTCCGCCGGATTTGCGTCCTTTAGTCCCACTCGAAGGTGGACGCTTTGCCACTTCGGACCTCAATGATCTTTATCGTCGCGTGATCAATCGTAACAATCGGCTCAAGAATCTGCTCATGCTGAAGACGCCGGATGTCATCATTCGAAACGAGAAACGCATGTTGCAGGAAGCAGTCGACGCTTTGTTCGACAATGGCAGGCACGGTCGCGCTGTGACAGGCGCCGGCAATCGTCCTCTCAAATCCCTGAGTGACATGCTCAAAGGCAAAGGTGGCCGGTTCCGTCAGAACTTGTTAGGCAAACGCGTCGATTACTCGGGACGCTCGGTGATTGTCATCGGTCCGGACCTAAAGCTGAATCAATGCGGTCTGCCGAAGAAGATGGCCCTGGTTCTTTTCGAACCGTTCATCATTCGTCGGCTGAAAGATCTCGGGTACGTCCACACGGTCCGCAGCGCGAAAAAGATGATTGAGCGCCAGACTCCTGAGGTCTGGGACATTCTCGACGAAGTTACCAGGGGCCATCCAGTGCTCCTGAATCGTGCTCCGACTTTGCACCGCCTGTCGATTCAGGCGTTTGAACCGCAGTTGATCGAGGGTGAAGCCATTCGCATTCACCCGCTCGTTTGCACCGCGTACAACGCGGACTTTGACGGCGACCAAATGGCAGTGCATGTCCCGCTTTCAGTCGAGGCGCAGTTGGAAGCGCGCATGCTGATGCTCGCGCCCAACAATATTTTCTCTCCATCGAGCGGTAAACCGATCACCACGCCGAGTCAGGACATCACCCTGGGTTGCTATTACATAACTCAAAATCCGCGGACATCGAACAAGGATGGGCATTATCTACCGCTGTTTGCGGACGCGTCCGAAGTCGAATTCGCGATGATCGAAGGCACGATCAAAACGCATGACCGGATTTTGTTTAAGAACCCCGACCGCGGGCGGCGAACTAACTTTGGAAATCCCGACGCCAGTGTAATCGAGACAACCGCCGGGCGCGTCATTTTCAATCAAATTTGGCCGAAAGAACTTGGTTTCTTCAATAAAGCAGCGGGCAAGAAACAACTCAGCGACATTATTTGGCGCTGCTATCAAATCGCTGGCCCTGCCGTTACGGTTGCCACGCTGGATAAACTGAAAGAGCTCGGGTTCAAGGAAGCAACTCGTGCCGGCATCTCGATCGGGATCGAGGACATGATTATTCCGAAGCGTAAAGAGTTGGAACTCGAGAACGCCTACAAACAGGTCAAACAAGTTGATCAGCAATATCGCCGCGGCATCATCACCGACGGCGAGCGGTACAATAAAATCATCGATATCTGGACGCATGCCGGCGATCAGATTTCGAACGTCATGTTCCGCGAGATCGAGGAAAACCAGGATCGCAAGGAGTACAATCCGATTCACCTGATGGTCGATTCCGGCGCGCGCGGCAATCGGCAGCAAGTGCGCCAGCTCGCCGGCATGCGGGGTTTGATGGCCAAGCCGAGCGGCGAAATCATCGAGCGGCCGATCACGTCAAACTTTCGCGAGGGCTTGACCGTACTGGAGTACTTCATTTCCACTCACGGCGCGCGCAAAGGTCTTGCCGACACGGCGCTGAAGACTGCAGATTCCGGTTATCTCACCCGCAAACTCGTGGACGCGGCCCAGGATGTGATCATCGTTGCAGACGATTGCGGAACTGTAAACGGCATCGTGGTGCGCTCGATTTACGAAGGCGACGAAGAAGTCGTCGACCTTGGCCAACGCATCATTGGGCGTGTGAGCTGCGAAACAATTGGCGACCCGGTGGACAAAAAGAAAAAGATCGTGAAGGCAAACCAATACGTCGACGAGAAGATCGCAGCCGACTTACAGCGCATTGGCGTCGAGCAACTCAAGATCCGGTCGGTGCTCACATGCGAGTGCGGTCGCGGCGTGTGCGCCATGTGCTACGGTCGCAACCTGGCGACCGGGGACTTCGTGAAGCTTGGTGAAGCTGTCGGTATTATCGCCGCACAGTCTATCGGCGAGCCGGGAACGCAATTAACGATGCGCACGTTCCACATCGGCGGCACGGCCAGCCAGACATTTAAGCAACCGATCATTAAGGCGAAGAACGACGGCACGGTGCAGTTCAATGATTTGCGCACGGTGCAGGCGCTCGACGGAAGTTGGATCGTGTTGAACAAAAACGGCTCGATCAGCGTGAACAACGATGAGGGTCGCGAATTGGAGCGCTACAACGTCGTCATCGGCTCAGTGATTTCCAAGGAGGACGGTGCGTCTGTGAAGAAAGCCGAAACCTTCGTGCAATGGGATCCATACAACGTGCCGATCCTCACCGATAAAAGTGGAAAGATCGAATTCCGCGACATGATTGCCGGAGTGACAATTAAACGCGAAGTCGATGAAGCGACCGGGCTCATGGGCACCATGGTCGTCGAGCACAAGGAAGATCTACACCCGCAGGTGGTTATTGTAGATGACAAGAAGGAGGTGCTCGCGAGCTATTCAATTCCCGCCGGCGCTCACGTCATCGTGGAGGAAGGCCAGAAGATGCGGGCAGGCGCTTTGCTCGCAAAAACCCCACGCAAAGTCGCAAAGACAAAGGACATTACGGGTGGTCTGCCGCGGGTTGCGGAATTGTTCGAAGCTCGACGTCCGAAGGATGCGGCTGAGATCGCCAAGATCGACGGCATCGTCGAGCTGGGCGGAACCGTCCGCGGCAAACGGAGTTTGATTCTGAAAGATCCGGACACGGGCGCTGAGGAAGAGCATCTCATTCCGCTCACCAAGCACATCATCGTATTCAAAGGCGATTACGTGAAGAAGGGTCAACAGCTGACTGAAGGCCCTATTGTGCCGCACGAAATTCTGGAAGTGTGTGGTCCACAGGAATTGCAGGAGCACTTGGTGAATGAAGTGCAGGAGGTGTATCGGCTACAGGGAGTGGAGATCAACGACAAGCACATCGAGATCATCGTGCGCCAAATGTTGCGCAAGGTGAAGATCACCGATCCTGGCGATACCGCGCTCCTCTGGGGCGATCAGGTCGATAAACTCGACTTCGAGGAAGAGAACAAGAAAGTCGTGGAGAAAGGCGGCAAACCTGCGGAGGCTGTTCCGGTGCTGCTCGGCATCACGAAGGCTTCGTTGGAAACCGACAGCTTTATTTCTGCGGCTTCGTTTCAGGATACGACCCGTGTGCTCACTGAAGCGGCTACGCTGGGCAAGATCGATAGGCTGCGCGGCTTTAAGGAAAACGTGATCATGGGTCACTTGATTCCTGCGGGAACCGGGTTCCCGGAACATCGCCAGCTTAAGCTAGTCGAAAAAGGCGAGCCGGTTGGCGCGCCGGTGATGGAAGAGGCTGAGCCGCAACCTGCGATCGGTTAGCTTGTGTTGTAGGGCGTCTGTATCAGCTCCGAAAGCTTTCGGAGTTCACAGAAACACCGTACAATTTACTGATGTCCATCATCACCAAAACTGGCGACAAAGGCGAAACGTCGTTGATGTACGGACGGCGACTATCAAAAGCCGATCCGCGCGTCGACGCCTATGGAAGCGTTGATGAGTTGAGCGCCGCACTTGGTCTCGCCCGGTCCATTGCTACTGATAAATTTCTTTCGGATCAAATCCTCGCGGCGCAAAGAGATTTAATCGTCGTGATGGGCGAACTAGCAACGGCGCCATCCGACCACGAACGGTATGCCAAAGATGGTTTTCATCTCACTACAACCGAGATGGTCGATCGAATCACTGCGGTAGTTTTCGAGCTTGAGAAGAATAAATCGCTGTATCCCAAGGACTGGGTTGTCCCCGGTGGGACGCAGGTTTCTGCGGCATTGGATTTTGCTCGCACAACATGCCGCCGCGCAGAGCGACACATTGCCGCATTTAGCGCCGACGAAAAAGATTTCAATCCAGAGATTTTGCGTTACCTGAACCGACTTTCGGATCTTTGCTGGGTGCTCGCTAGGTACGCCGAAAACACGCGCAATCATCCAGTTAGCGACGTATTGCCGTGACGCGGCTTGGATTGCGCTGCAATCCGGCATCAAAATTGGCAACCGTGCGGCAGCAGGCCCTTGCCGGAAATGTTATGGATGCCCCACATGAAATTGGTATCAGCTTTGGCCGCGTTATTGTTTTGCGTCTCGAATGCGAAAGCGCACGAGGCGATTTTTGCCTGGACTTACACCACGGACCTTACAGCAAAAGGTCATGGTGAATTCGAGCAATGGATTACGCCGCGTTGGGAGAAGGAACACGGCAGCTATAGCGTGATTGATTTTCGTGAGGAGGTTGAATACGGCGTGAGCGACGATTTTCAGATCGCGCTCTATCTGAATCACCACTACGTCTATACGAACGACGACATTCCCGTGGCAAATCCGGTCCATCCGAAAAGACGCTTGCCGGGCGTTTACGAAACCGGCGGTGAGGACGTCCACGCGGGACACGATCCCGCGACGCCGTTCGACAGTTACCACTTTGAGTCGGTTTCTTTTGAATCGATTTATCGGTTGCTAAGCCCTTATAAAACCGCAATAGGACTCGGCTTTATTTCGAGCCCAGCATTGGCGCTCAGGAAACCGAGTTGGAATGGAAGATCCTCCTGCAAAAAAACTGGCTCGAGGACCGACTCGTTTGGGCGCTGAACATCATCTACGAGCTCCAATTCGAGAAGGAAGAGGAAGGTGAGTGGGAACGCGACGCTGTGTTCGAGTGGTTCACTGGAATTTCCTATCGGTTCATCCGCAATTGGTCAGCTGGCAACCGCCTGATTTTTAAAGCTGCCTATGAGATCGATATCACGTTTTCCTGCAAGCTCGAAGATTTCTGGGCCGAACAGACGCGGCACAAAACGTGAGGAAGGAGTCGGTCCCGATGATCGTCCGCACGAAAGCGCTAGTCTGAAATTGGTTCACGTATTTTGTGAAATGACGACATTCAAAGTATGAAAATCACGGTTGACATTTCTGAGGATGATTTGCGCGAAATCCAACGCCATTCCGGCGAACAGAAAAAAGGGCCCGCCATTCAAAAGTTTATTGCTGAAAAGCTGAAGCTGGCGCGCCGACGCGAGATTAGCCGCAAATTCCTTACCGGCGAATGGAGCGCCGATCTGCCTTCGATCGAAAAACTTCGTAAAGATCGTGTCCTGTGAGTTACGTCATCGATTCCTCTATCTGGGTCGATTTCTTCCGGGCCGCCTCGCCTGCTGCCTTGAAACATCAGGCCGCGAAACTGATCGATGATGAACGCGCCATGCTCTGCGAACCGGTGTTGTTTGAACTACTCCGGGCTACTCCCGCGGCTGCGCGAAGAAATGTGCAGTCGCAGCTCGATCTTTTCCCGCTCGCTCCGACTCCGCGTGGGCTCTGGCACGATGCTGCACAGCTCGGGCAAAAATGTCTTGGCCGCGGCTTTGTCCCGGCCGCGATTTGCTCATCGCGCAGGTCTGCCTCGATCAGAACCTGGAGCTGATCACATTCGCTCGAAATTTTGCCGGGATCGCGGGCGTAAGTTCACTGCGTGTCCGGGTCCTCGATCGCGCCTCAAAATAAGAATGCCGCAATCGCGAAACAAAGACCTTAAATCCAAGCTCGTTGAGCAGGTCTATGCGCAACTCTGCGCGCCGGTCAAAACACGCGATGACCCACTGCGTCTTTTTGTGCACACTCGAAGCGATAGGGGCGAAAGAAAATTTGATGTTAAACGTTGAGACGCAAAAAAAACGCAATCACGCTGACTGCAATTCTCGGACGTGGCTCACGTCCCGTTCGCCAACAGGGCAGACATCGGAGTGCTTCCACGGTTGCGACCACGATGGTTTTGCCTACACCGCCTCAAATTCCAGAGCCGTGGTTTTCAAATTCGAGGTGCGCTTGGACAAGTAGAGCATTTCGACTCCAACGACCTCGTCTTTCTCGTTATAATCGAGAATCACACCAGGCGCGACTTCCTCCGACTCAATGATCTTGGAATCATCCAAACGTAGGTAAAGTGCGTCGGCTTCCTTGTCCACGTGCAACCTCATAATTTGCCTTTCATTTTGCGATCGAAGAATACACTCACCACCCGCTTCGGTTCAACTGTCCTATTCACAGTCACTCGAAGCACTCGCCCGCCAAACTCAGGGATCCGGCGAAAACACCTCTGGACTGTCGCGTCATTCGGGTCCGGCAGAGTGAACTCAGGCGCTTGGAGCGTACGTTCGACCCACTCGATGGGAATCTCGCGTTCAGGCAAGGCTCTCTGCGCGTGTTTGGTCAGGTTGAAATTTCATTCCACACTCCAGCTTGCCAAAGCACTTTGCGATTGTCCCGCCGATTTGCATCTGTGGCGGCCGTGTGCGACCGCCTTTCGATTGGGGAGCGCATGCGCCCTCGCGTGCTGGCGAGCGCGCATCGCGGTCGCGAAGTTCGAGTTGAGCTGACTTTAAGATCTTGGCATGCCGCTTCCTTCGTCATTCGACACTTGTCATTCGTCATTCACGGCACATTCTGCTCATTCCCGGAACATCATCAGTGGAACACCTGTGAGAGAACGGAGCTGACGGGATCAGCGACGTAGAAGGTAAAGTCGCGAGGGTAGCGACGAGTGAGCCGGGAGGCGAGCGAGTTTCAATGGAGCGAATGGGATGAGCGACATGGCCGGTAAAGCCGCGAGGGAAGTGGTTGAGCCGAGCGGGAGCGAGCGAGATACAATGTTGCTGGGGGCGGGATCAGCGACCAACCTACGCCAAGGCTACGGCGAGGCGGGCATAGAACACGACGCGATCGAGGGAATGGTGCTTTTGGGGAAAGCGACATAGAAGGCAAAGCCGCGGTGGGTAGCGGCGAGTGAGCTGGGAAGGGAACGAGTTTCAATCGCGCTGGTAGACGGCAACGCAGCTAGGTAGCTGGCGCGAGCACGGGGCCGCGCGAGTGATCAACATACACGCGACGCGAGTAGGAGTGAGTGAGCGTGGGCAGCAAACGAGCTTCAAT
>QHQV01000279.1:16240-16759 GCA_003219945.1 Verrucomicrobiota bacterium
ATTGCTTACCCAGATTCGACGGAAGAATGATCAGGACGCGGCGTTTCCGTTCAGCCCATTTCTGTGAGAACACCAATCCGGCGTCGATCGTTTTACCGAGACCAACTTCGTCCGCAAGTAACGCCCCTTTAGATAATGGAGAGCGGAATGCGAATAGTGCGGCGTCAACTTGATGTGGATTTAGATCTACCTGTGCGCTGGCGACTGCACCAGCAAGCTTCTCCATGCTGTCCAAAGGACTACGTTTTGTAAGTTGGTAGGGAAAATATTTGGCTGGTAGCGTGTGAGACTCATTCGTACGGGGACTGCATGAAAGCGGGAAAGTAGCAGAAACGGATGAAAGAGGTAAGAAAACGCGCTAAGCGCAAGTAAGACAGCCCTGCGAAATCGTAGATTGTCTATTCGATGAGCGAGATGGTTCAACGAATGGCCACGAACGCTTCTGTTGCACATTGGCAGAACTTCTCTGCTGCCGGACTAAGTTTTCCCTTGCGCGAAATAATCCCGATTGGCACGCGC
>QHQV01000189.1 GCA_003219945.1 Verrucomicrobiota bacterium
CAGAATTGACGACGAAGCAGGAAAAGCTCTCGCGAAGGTGAATAAACTTCTTGCGGACCCTAACGCTCAAGATCTTAACGCAGAACTGAACGAGATTAAAACCAGTCTCATAACAATAAAAAGCGATCCGCACAGGGCGCGATAGGTCAGGAAGCCCTTTTGATGCTGTTCTTCAGGAATACTGCATCAACCGAAAGAAATGCGGCAGCGGACCATCCGGTTGCGACGGGCCAGGTGCTTGTTCGCCTACTGGCAGAATGGTCAGCTGTGTTTTCATAATTTCGCCACACGCCGGACTGTTTCAGGGAAACCGATTACTTGCGAACTTCTGGCGTTCTTTGACAAGTGGCGAACTTCCCAGGACGCGGTCAAACATTTCGCTGAGTATACGCAGCGGAGCGTGCGTTCGACGCTCGCTCAATTAGTTAAGCATGGACTCTTGCTCCGGAACGACTCCCCGGAACGGAAGCGGGATGGTCGGATCGCAAACGAATGGTCCGCTTGGCTGCCCCAAGGGAGCTTTCATTTTTGCACGAAGGATGCAATTTACGTGGATCGCAGCAATTGGAGCTCCGATCGGTTGAAGGCAATCCTACCGAAGACGCCACAGCCTAAACTTTTTAAGATCGTAAAAGGGGCGGCGAAAACGCTACTGCCGAGTCGCGTTTTTCCTGATTCGGAATTCGTCCGGGTCCTGATGAGCCGAAAGACGCATCGACAATTCTCAAAACAACAGTTGCCGCTTGAGACTGTATCCCAACTGCTTTCGTTGGTTTGGGGAGTCAATGGCTATCTATATACGCGGAGATTCGGGCGGTTACTTCATAAAACCAGCACATCGGGCGGTGCGCGGCACCCGGGGGAAGTCTACCTCATGGCGTTGCGCGTCAAAGGCCTGAAGGCAGGACTGTATCACTATCAGCCGGCGACCCACCAGTTGGAGACGATCAGCACAAATACGTCGCCCAACAAGGCATGGCTATATTGCGCCCGCCAACATTTCGTTAAGAACGCAGCTGCTTTATTTTTAATGACGGCAGTCTTTGAGCGCACGATGTGGAAGTATCAGCACGTTCGAGCCTATCGCGTGGTGCTTCTGGACGCGGGACATCTGTGCCAAACGTTTTGCCTGGCGGCCACCTGGCTCGGGCTGGCGCCATTTTGTACAGCAGCGCTCAAGGACACACTAATCGAAAGGGAGCTCGGGATAGACGGCATCGGCGAGTCGGTGCTGTATGTTGCGGGAGTCGGTCTTCCTACTACTTCGGTGCGAGCGAGGCGACAATTTTCTCGAAACGCGGGTCGCCACGCAGCGAATCCCAGTAAGGGTGAAGTTTGAGAAGACCGTAGCTGAGGGGGTTCGGGACGCGTTCAACCGCCGCGATCTGTTCAACGGCGCGATCTTTGTCACCGATCCAAGCGTAAATTTGCGCCAGATTCATGACCAGGAATGTACCGTCGATGGCATCTTTGGATATGGGCAGCAATTCGCACGCGCGTTGACCCTCCTTTACCGCCTCCTCTTTTCTATCAAGGCCAGCATCGATCATTGCCAACAGACTAAGAGCAGCCGCGAAATCGGGTTGCTGTTCCACTACTTTTTGGACTTCTGCACGTGCAGCGGTAAAGGCGCCCCGCGCTTTGATTGAATCACCTTGGCAGCGAGCAACGACCCCCTCCCAGTATGCATAGGGGTAGTTGACACCATTATTTGCGGCACCTTCGCGCGGATAGTTTGCCAGGATCCGGGTTGCGGCATCCCACGTCCGATCGCAGAGAGAATACAGAAGCGTCCCTATATCGAGCGCGACGCTGGGATCTTCAGCCATCAAACCGGCCAGGGTAGTCTGAAAAGGTTTGATGTCGGCCTGCCAATCCAACGCAACCTGCGCCTGCTGTATGCGAGTGTTCGGATCGGCCGGCACGATGGTCAGCGCTCGATCGTAGCTTCGGGCTTCCTCGACGTAGCGACGCTGCCAGCTGTAAGCCAGAGCCAGTTGCTGGAGAATGAAAAAGTTGCGCGGGTCCAGCTCGAGTGCGCGCTCAAAGTTGCGGGTTGCTTCTTCCCAACGGCCTTCGCGTCGATCGATGAAACCGGTGTACAGGAAC
>QHQV01000190.1 GCA_003219945.1 Verrucomicrobiota bacterium
CTGCTTCTGGCAGGAACAGCGCATCGGGCTGCCAGTTGAGCAAGCTTTCGTAAAAGACTTCCTGAGAATGAACGCTGGGGCAGAGGACCCAAATTGCGAAATCGGCAGCCTGCCGTTTATCGGTTTGACGGCCGTGATGAGCATTTGCGAGCACGGCAGCCAGAAACGGCTGGCCCGTCTGGATTACATGCGAAAATCGTACGGGCCATTCAGCCCGTTGTATCGTCTCGAGCTTGCGCGCGATTGGTTCGGTCGCTGCGACGCGCTCCAAAAGTTCCGTCGATTTTTCCACCGCAAACTTTACGCCAAATCGTACAGAATTGTAGCCGGGTCTCTGTGAGACGCGCCGGTCGGTGGGTTGTAAACGCGGCAGCCTACGCTTCGTGCAGCGAAGCGGCTACAGCTCACGGCCGATCGCTGCGGCGACTGCGCGCAATCGCGGGACGAGCTCGGCAAAAATCTCAGGAGTGAGCGCCTGGTTACCATCACTTTTGGCCTGCTCTGGAGAATCGTGCACTTCGATCATCAGGGCGTCCGCGCCGGCGGCAACAGCGGCGAGAGACATCTGCGGGACGAACTCACGAAGACCGAGGGCGTGCGTTGGGTCGACGATCACCGGCAAATGCGTCTTTGATTTCAAAATGGGAACGGCGCTCAAATCGAGAGTATAACGCGCAGCGTTATCAAATGTGCGAATGCCGCGCTCGCACAGGACCACGTTGGGGTTGCCCTCGTTCAGGATGTATTCCGCGCTCATGATCAAATCATAAATTGTGGCGCTGAATCCGCGCTTCAGCAGCACGGGAAGCCTGCTACGGCCTACCTCTTTCAAGAGCGAAAAGTTGTGCATATTGCGTGTGCCGACCTGAAGGCAATCCGCATATTTTTCGATCATCGGGAGATCGCGCGGGTCCATGACTTCCGTCACCACAGGCAGGCCAGTCATCGCGCGCGCTTCGGCGAGAAAACGAAGTCCTTCTTCGCGTAGGCCCTGAAAACTGTAGGGTGACGTGCGTGGTTTGAACGCGCCGCCGCGCAAAATTCTTGCGCCCGATTCTTTCACAATCGTCGCGATCGACAAAATCTGCTCGTTGCTTTCAACCGAGCACGGCCCGCAAATGAGGACCACGTCCTCGTGTTCGCCTAGCCGAACATCTCCAATTGGCACGGAGGAAGCGCCGCGTGAATCCCGAGCGGCAAGTTTGTACGGCTTCAGCACGGGCACGATTGCTTCAACGCCGCGCATCGCGGCGATGGCTTTTTCCCGAAGGAGTGCCTCAGGCCCGATGACGCCGATGATCACCCGCGATGCGCCTCGGCTGATTTGCGCCTCAAGCCCAAATTCGCGAACGCGCGTGACGATCCGCTGGATCTGTTCCTCGGTAGCGTTTGGTTGCGTGATGACGATCATATTTCTGGCAGCGGGATCATGAGAATGGCGTGGGCAGGAATTTTCTGCAAGCCCAGATACAACGCCGAACAAAGCCAGATGTTTCGATCAACATCCGTCTTCTCACACGCCCAGCAGACGTCTTGTAAGGCGTCTGTGTCCGACGCCACTCCGTGGCGTTTCACAGAATGAAGCTAAGCGGGCGCTGAGCGACATACGCGGGCGGGCCGCAGGCCGAGCGAGCGGGAGCGAACCAGGCAAACGCCCTGCACTTCCGTTTCTCAGCAATTAGTTCGTAATCGTGACCGGTGTTCCAACTGAGACGGACCTGAAGAAATCTTCCGCCATGAATTCAGGCATGCGGATGCAGCCGTGCGAAGCCGGATAGCCCGGCAAATACCCGGCATGCAAGCCTGTCCCCGACACGATGCGCATAAAGTAGGGCATCGGTGTGCCTTGGAAGTGTGTGCCTGGCGGTTTCGGATCCTTTTTTATGTCAACATTGGGGACGACGACCTTGCCAGACACGTCTACATAATCTCCGAATAAACTGGAGACGTGGTCCTTGTCCTTTTGAATGATTTTATAATTACCGCTCGGAGTGTTCAGTCCCTCGCGGCCGGTGGACAATTGCGAAACCCCGACGAGGACGCCGCCTT
The DNA here is from genome assembly GCA_003219945.1 of Verrucomicrobiota bacterium. Taxonomy (GTDB): domain Bacteria; phylum Verrucomicrobiota; class Verrucomicrobiia; order Chthoniobacterales; family UBA10450; genus Udaeobacter. The sequence goes on from QHQV01000190.1 coordinate 2,050, forward strand.
TGTAAAAATAGGCGCGCTGTTCTCCGAGGCTGATCTTAATAGAGGGACTGCCGCTGGCGTGATCGCCGTCCCAATACGAGACGGTATCGCGCGGTGGACCACCACCCTCCTGCTGGCCACCGTAAACGCCGCCCAAATACGGCGAGTTGCCGGAAAAGCGCGGATCTTCGCCGCATCCTGTGACGAATAAAACGAGCGCAATAGAGAGAACTCCGTACAAAAGCTGAGGGCAGAAACGTTTCATAAATTTTCGAAACGTTTTAATGCGCAACATGCGCAAAAAGTCAAGCGGGCGGGCGCAATTAAAGCGACGTAAGTCAGACATCCTCCCTGATCCGTCGGGCAGATTTCCGAGGCTGCCCAAGCCATGGTTGAAAAGCAGGGTGCTTGTCGGACGAAACAGGCTGGAAGCCTCTGTTACTTACACCACTGATCCACCCAATCGTTAACCGTTTTGTACCACAGTTGCGAATTTTGCGGCTTAAGCACCCAATGACCTTCGTCGGGGAAATACAGGAACTTCGACGGAATCTTCAATCGCTGCAGCGTCGTGAAGAGTTGAAATCCTTCACTCACGTCGAGGCGATAATCATTCTGTCCGTGAACCACCAGCGTCGGCGTTTTGAATTTGTCGGCGAACAAGTGCGGTGAAAATTTTTGATACAGCTCGCGGTTCTTCCAAGGCGGCCCTTTGAATTCCCATTCCGGAAACCAAAGTTCTTCGGTCGTGCCGTACGCGGACTCCGTATTAAACATCCCATCGTGCGACACGATACATTTGAACCGGTTCGTGTGGCCGAGGATCCAGTTCGCCATATAGCCGCCATAGCTCGCGCCGAGCGCCGCCTCGCGGTTTTTGTCGATGAACGGATAGGTCTTCTCCACGTAATCGAGTCCCTTCATCAGATCGACGTACGGTTTGCCGCCCCAATCGCCGCTGATCGAGTCGGTAAACTTCTGCCCGTAACCGGTCGAGCCGTGGAAATTGATCATCACCACCACGTAATTCCCTGTCGCTGCGAACAGCTCCGCGTTCCAGCGATACGTCCACTCGTTTCCCCATGCCCCTTGCGGTCCGCCGTGGATTAGAAATTTCAGCGGATACTTTTTCTTCGGATC
>QHQV01000191.1 GCA_003219945.1 Verrucomicrobiota bacterium
CGGAACACGCGATACAGTTGGTTCCTCGATCCCGACGCGGAAGATCGGAGCCATTCCTTGTTCTTCAAAAGCGGCGAAGATCGCTTTCGAATCAGGAGACCATGCAAAACTTCCAGCTGAGAGATCGAAGTGCTGCGATAGCTCCGGATGATATTCGGTCGTAGTGCTTCCTTGCCGATCATGCAGAAACAGTCTCCATTTATCGGCTTCGAAGCCGGCGCGCGCTTGGGAACGCCAGGCGAGATATTTTCCGTCCGGCGAATAGAGCGGCGTCGTGTCGGCGCCGGGACTGGTAGAAATTTTCTTCGCGGTGCCTCCGCTAATCGGCACCACGAAAATTTCGTCGTTCGTGCTTGTCGCTTCGACTTCGTCGATGTTGCTCGTGT
>QHQV01000192.1 GCA_003219945.1 Verrucomicrobiota bacterium
TGGATGTTGGGCGTTGGACGTTTCCGCTTTTTGCGATTTGTCTTAGCCGGGCCAGCCACTCATCGATCCGCCCTAACGACTCGCGGGCCTCGTTCATTCCTTCCCAGGTGAAGTTCAGGGGCACGCGATAGTGCACACGCAGAAGGGCGTAACGGAGCTCGCGCCCGGTGTAACCTTTGGCCACAACATCGGGCACGGTGTAAAAATTGCCTAACGACTTTGCCATTTTCTGGTTGTCGACCAGCAGATGCGCGCAATGCAGCCAGTAACGGACGAACTTCTTTCCCGTCAGGCCTTCGCTCTGCGCGATCTCCGCTTCGTGATGCGGAAAGATGTTATCGACGCCTCCGCAGTGAATGTCGATGTGATCCCCCAGCAACGCCATGGACATCGCGCTGCACTCGATGTGCCAGCCGGGACGTCCCGGTCCCCACGGCGAATCCCATTTCACGTCGCCATCTGCTTCGTCCCACGCTTTCCACAACGCAAAGTCGCCGATGTGTTCCTTGTCGTATTCGTCATGCTTCACGCGGCCTGTCGATCGCAACTGCGTCAGATCGAAGTGCGCGAGCTTGCCGTAATTCGGAAATTTGTTGATGCGAAAGTAAACTGATTTGTCGTCGGCCTGGTAAGCGAGCCCTTTTGAAATCAGGGCACTAATCATATCGATCATTCTGTCGATGTAACGTTGGTCGGTCGCGGCCGGGTACTCGTCCGCGCGCTTGATACGCAACGTATGGGCGTCTTCGAAAAAAGCCTCTTTGAATTGTTCTGTGAAGTTTTGCAGCGGAGCGCTGGCTTCGCGCGCGCCGCGAATCGTCTTGTCCTCAACATCCGTGATATTCATCACGCGATGCACATTGTAGCCGCGCAGTTCCAAGTGCCGCTGAAGCAGATCTTCGAAGATGTAAGCACGGAAATTTCCAATGTGCGCCCGGCTGTAAACAGTCGGACCGCACGTGTACATTCTGATTGGACGCGCCGCCGGATCGCGTGGCTCGAATTCCTCAATTTGGCGCGAGTAGGTGTTAAATAACTGCAGCGGCATTCAGCTTGGTAGGGACGGAGCGCCGGGCCGTCCATTGGTTTTTCGGCGCGCCCGGCGGTCGCGCCCTACCATTTCGACTGTGGCGATGGCGATTGCGGCGATCCCTTCGCCTTGCCCGATTGGGCCGAGCTTTTCGTTAGTCGTCGCTTTCACGCTCACCTCGCATTCGTTCACGCCGATTGCCGCCGCAATGTTTTGTCGCATCGCCGGCGCGTGCGGCGCGAGTTTTGGCGCCTCGGCGATGACGGTCGCATCGACATTGATGACCCGCGCGTTTCTCTCGTTTAGCAAATTGCCGACGTGCTTCAAAATCTCCATGCTGCTGATGCCGCGGATCGATTCATCGGCGTTTGGAAAATGCTGGCCGATGTCGCCGGCGCCAATCGCGCCGAGCAACGCGTCCGCGATCGCGTGGGAAAGAACGTCGGCGTCCGAGTGTCCCTCCAGTCCGCGCGGGTGCGGAATTTCGACTCCCCCCAAAATCAGTTTCAGTCCTTCCGCGAAGCGATGGATGTCGTAACCGATGCCGGAGCGGATCATGTGAGAAATACCGAATTTCGAATGCCGAATGCCGAATGAATGACGAAACCCGAATGACGCGAATAGCTTCTTGACCGCTCGTTTGTCATTTGAGCATTCGTGCTTCTTTCGCCATTCGTCATTCGAGCTTCGTCATTCATTACAATTTGAGATCGATCAGACCGTTTGACGCGACGATGCTGTATTTATCTTTCATGTTCTCTCGCGGGCGAAGATCGACAGTTCCACCGGCGTTTTCAACCAGGAGCGAACCTGCGGCGATGTCCCACAAGCTGATTCCAGTTTCAATGTATGCGTCGAATCGCCCGCAGGCGACGTACGCCATGTCGAGCGCCGCGCTTCCGAGCACGCGGCATTTGCGCACGCGATGAATCATTTGCTGAAGGAGCGGGAAATTCGTGTTGATCGTTTCTCCGGTTTTGGCAAGACCGATCGAGATAACGGCTTCGGCGAGCTCCGCGCGATCGCTCACATGGATCGGAGCTCCGTTCAATTTCGAAACCTCGCCTCGTTGTCCGGTCCACATCTCGCCACGAATGGGATCGTAAATCACGCCAACGACAATCTCGTTGTGCAGGCGCAGCGCGATGGAAACGCAAAAATGAGGAATGCCGTAGAAATAATTCACCGTTCCATCCAGCGGATCGACAATCCATTGATGATCGCTGGACTGATCTCCCGCGATCCCTTCCTCGCCGTAAAGCGCGTCCGCGGGAAATTCTTGGAGAAGCAATTTGCTAATCAACTCCTGCGCCTGAACATCGAGCTCCAATTTGATGTCGTGCGCCGCGAACGCCTTGACGCGCTGCTGCTGCTGAAAATGTTCGCGCAATAATTTACCGGCGGCGCGGGCCGCGTTCTCCGCTGCATCGAGGTAAGGCTTCATCGGGAAGCATTAGGTCGCACAAACAATTCAATGTGCACGATTGAAAACACACCACCGGGTTGTCATTCCGAGCGAAGTCGAGGAATCCCGCAGCAAAACTTCACGCGACTCCACGGGATCCTTCGACTTCGCTCCGCCCGCTCAGGATGACACATTCGTTTCGCTAGGCGCGCACAAAAAAGCCGGGAGGGAATAAATTCTCCTCCCGGGTTGAAGTTAGGGTTGTGACCCCGAAGAAATTCGGGGGCCGTTAATACAGCGATGGGCTTAGTGCCTCTTTTTCTTCGCTGTTTTTTTCTTTGCTGCTTTTTTCTTTGCCATCGACTAATTCCCCCCT
>QHQV01000193.1 GCA_003219945.1 Verrucomicrobiota bacterium
GGCTGCGCACTCTTTTAGCTCCAGATCGATGCCTGCTCCTGCTTGTCTTCTTCAACCGCAATCTACGTCAACGAATGGGCATCCTTTAGCACGCGGGATTTTTCAGAGAAATCGCCACGCAAGCGATGGTGATGGGGTCCGCATAATCATGCTGGACGTTCCTAACTGTCGTCCCGTGGAGGATGCCGTTTGCAGTGATGCGCATTACCGGCACTTGTTGGAGAGTGCAGGATTGAAAGTGCTCGACGTCCAGAGCCCGCTTGCCACTGGCAAGGAAGTCATGCGGTGGGTCAGCGAAACAAGAACGGCCGCATGGACAATCTATGTCCTCGGATCAGTGACGACGAGATAAAGACAACGGCGACATCGCCAAAGCGACATTGAGAGCCTAACGGCTCCGAGTTGTATCAGAGAATGTCACCCTGCGGACCCGCCGGGAGGCTCAAGGCCCGCAGGGATTGGAGGGGGACAGCCCTAAGCGTGTCGCTTGAAAGGCAAAGCAAACTTGAGCAGCCGCGACATGAAGTCGTTATGTGGCTTATGGGATGGTACTGTTTTGCCGTTACTAATAGTTACGGCAGCCGCTTTTATCGCCGAAACTTTGCGCTCTTCGGCTGCCATCTTTTCCACTCTGGCGAGGATCTCATCCGTGGGCAGCACCCAATCCATTGGAATGGAGTTGCACCTTTCCGTTGGACAACTCAGCCGCAGCGGCCCGTTGCCGCGGGTTCCGCCAGCGACCTGGATTTGCCGCCCCGAGATGAGTTTGCCGCAAACCAGACAGTAACGTTTCTGGTCGAGTGAATGCCATTGCCGAAATTGATCGAGCCGGCGCAGCGCTTCGAGTTTCTCTTGGTCCGACAATTTGATTGCGGTAGATAGCGCCACGGCTCCCGGATATTACGTTCCGGTTCATGCCGGACACAATCGGGCGCACGGTGGATTATCCTATAGGTTAAAGTCCGATCTGGCGGACACCAACGAATAGCTAAAAAATTTCAAATCCAGTCTCGCCAATTCGCGCGTTGCTAGACGGAGATGAACAAAAGCTGTCATACGGCCCGCCGCCGTTACGTCGGGGATGATGCAACAGCGGCGGTGGAGCAAATGATGGACTATTGCGCGGCGCGTCCGGGGAGCCCATCGGCGGTGCGCCGCCCACAACTGTTTTTTCGCAGCGAACTCTGGATTGCGCTTCTTGGGCCAAATCTGGAAGAGGGCATCGTGGGGATCGGACCCACGGTCGCGGCTGCGCTTCGCGCGTTCGACGCGCGATACCTGACTCTCCTGCGTCCGCCTAACGAGAGGATGAGTCCTCCGATGAAGCCTCGGCAACCCTTCACGGTGCGACTACGCCGGCTGCCCGAGTGCTAACAACCCTTGCCGCGCGTACGATGGCAAACTGCATTTTGAACCCGCGAAAATTGTGGAACTCTCTCGCTGTTGAAGAGAATGATGGGATCGAAAACTTTTGCCACGACCGTCCCCGAATTGTGATGCGATTACACTGGCGGAGGACAAACGAGGGAACAATGATCACGGGAGGAGCACGGCCGAGACGCGGAAGATGGCGACGAGCAAAACCAAGACGCAAACTGCAAAAAGCGGCAAAAGATTCTGGACAGCAGACGAAGGCCGCAAATCAGGCTCTTCATCGTGATCAACCCGACAGGCTGCTTTTGTCGGCGCTCAGATACTGGGAGGTTGAGCGCGATCTAATCGAAGAACGTCTGGCCAGCATCAGGTCTGCGACGGCTGCGTCGTAGTGTCTTGCTATACGGCGCTTTAATTCGATGCCAATGGCGCAAGGAGTGACGGACCCTACCTGCAAACGCACGACATCATTCCATTCGGTAGGGCGGGGCAGTCCTCTGTATGTCGTTTCGCGCAGCGGCCAGCTCGCACGGAGTGCGAGCCGTACCTGGAGCCCATTCTCTAAATTCGGTCCAAAATTTCGCGCAGTAGTTCCAGATCTTTCTTCGCGGTGGTCACGGATTCTTCCAGCCGTTTGAGCAGTTCCTCCTCACTCTTGCTGCGCTTGCGATCGACGAATCTCTCGTGAAGCACCATGCGTTCTTTCAATTGCGGATGGCAGTCCAGAGCGCTCGCTCCAGAGCTTCGGCGTGCTGCTCGCTAAGGTTCTCTGGTGAGAATCGGTGGCCCACGAAACATTCGAAGAGCGCGAGTTCGCCGTGCTTAACCTCGTACAGCGGGCCGTTGCAATCCGGGCAGCCAACCGGGATTTGATCACCAGCCGGTTCGCTTGTCGGATGAACAGGAGCTTGCTCGCCGTCCATATTAGTTCCTTCGTTTCGTGGTTCAGTGATGTTGGCGGCTTTGCCGTTCACCAGTTGCACAAGCACGTCGGCAATCTGGCGAACTGGCAGGCAAAAATCGATATCGACCATTTCGAGCGCGCTCCGCGGCATGTTGGGTGCAAGCGCTTCGTGTGGGTCCTGCACAATGGCCACGCCGCCGCGCGCTTTGATCATATAAAGACCAGCTGCGCCGTCATCGCGTCGGCCGCTCAACACAACGCCGATAACTTTTGAGCGATGTTCGCGCGCAGCGCTGCGAAACAAAACATCGACCGCGGGACGATGACCGTTTTCACGCGGGCCGCGAGAGAGAACAGTCACTCCATTCTTGATCGACAGATGATGCTGCGGCGGGGCAACGTAAATGCAGCCGCGTTTATACGTTTGTTGTGTGTCGCCGTGACGGCTGGAAGTTTGCCGCTATGATTTAGAATTTCGGCCAACAAGCTCTCATCGCCGATGTGCAAGACCACGAAAATTGAAGCGTCGAGGTTTTCAGGCA
>QHQV01000194.1 GCA_003219945.1 Verrucomicrobiota bacterium
AATCGTTCGACCGCGATTTGTAAAGAGCTACGTGAAATCGAAAATGCTTACGCATGATCGTGAACAAGCCGCGCGCTATGATTCCGATCCGTTCATCTTCCGGCAAATCGCGGTTAACGTGCTTCTTGATCTTCACGACACCGCGAAACGGTTGCTTGCCGATGCCGGTGCTATTCAAATGCCGACACTGATAATCGGCGCGGGAAAGGATTGGGTGGTGAGTCTCAAAGCACAGCAAACGTTTTTTGATCGTCTTTCTTCAACTCACAAGCGCTTCGAAATTTTCCCGGACGCTTATCACGCGATCTTTCACGAAACGAATCGTCAGGACGTTATCGCACTTGTTCGCGATTTCGTTCGAGATTGCTTCGCGAAAGCGGCGACCGCGCCTTCATTGGTAAACGCCGACAAGAGCGGATACACGGCACACGAACATGAGTCCTTAAAGAACAACGGCAGCGGAAGGTTTGCAGTCGCTCGCGCTGGACTGAAAGTTGCCCGCCGATTAAGTCGTGGTGTCGAGATCGGCTGGCGTTGCGGCTTCGATTCTGGTCTTTCGCTCGATTACGTCTACAAGAACGAACCGCACGGCTGGACCGCGCTTGGTCGGGTTATCGACAAGTCGTACCTGAACAGCATTGGCTGGCGCGGCATTCGGGAACGCAAAGCGAATCTGAATAAAACTCTGCGGGATTTGATTCTGAAAATGCATCGCGAGAATCGCCCGGTCAGAATTCTCGATGTCGCTGCAGGTGCCGGCCGCTACGTGATCGAGACGATCCGCGATATGCCAGAGATTCCGATCGGCGCCACGCTTTGTGATTATAAACAGGAAAATGTCGATGCGGTGCGGGCCCTGGCCGATGAACTAAATGTTAACGGCGCAGTAATCGCGCGCCGAGGCGACGCGTTTGATCGCGAATCTCTCGCCAGAATTCAACCGCGCGGGACGATCGGAATCGTTTCAGGTCTCTATGAATTGTTTCCGTCGAACGATCCGGTTTTGAATTCGTTGCGCGGATTAGCCGACGCGATCGAGCCTGGCGGTTACCTCATTTACACGAATCAGCCGTGGCATCCGCAACTCGAATTCATTGCACATGTCCTCGTTAATCGGGAAGGCGAACGCTGGATCATGCGTCGCCGGACGACGGCCGAAATGGATCAACTCGTTCGCGTCGCCGGGTTCGAAAAGATCTATATGGAAATCGATCAGTGGGGGATGTTCACAGTTTCGGTCGCACGCCGTGGGTGTTAAACGTAGCAAGCCGCTCGTCGCCTCGGCCGGTTTGTCCGTCCTGTTCCTGATTGTTTACGGCGGTTGCAACTGGATCACTGCGCGTCGCGCGAACGTCGGCACGTTTTATTTCGAATGGGAACGCAAGATCCCCTTCGTGCCGTTGTTCATTTTGCCGTACATGTCGATCGATCTCTTCTTTGTTGTCGCGCCATTTCTTTGTCGGACCGATCGCGAATTGTCCATCTTAGCTAAACGAATCGCGGCAGCGATCATCGTCGCTGGAATTTGTTTCCTGCTTTTCCCGTTGCGGTTTGCGTTTCCGCGACCGCGCGCTGATGGCTGGCCCGGCGCGCTCTTCGATTGGTTTCGCGGAATGGATGCGCCGTACAATCTCCTCCCATCGCTTCACGCGGCATTCACGCTAATTCTGCTAGATGTTTATTTTCGTCACACGCGCGGTTTCATTCGCGTGGCGACGATGACCTGGTTCGTTCTGATCGCGTTGTCGCCAGTCCTCACGTATCAACACCACGTCATCGATATCGTCGGCGGTTTTGTCTTGGCCTATTATTGCTTCTATCTTTTTCGCGACTCTACGCACGCGTCGCCGGTTGTCGCGAATCGCCGCATCGGTTCGTATTACGCAGCGGGAGCGGCGGTTGTCTTGATTATAGGAGCGACCTTTTGGCCATGGGGAGTCCTGCTTTTTTGGCCAGCGATCGCTTTCGGCATCGTGGCGATCGCGTACTTTAGAGCGGGTCCGATGGTTTTTCGCAAGACTGAAGGAAAGTTGCCGTCGAGCACGCGGTTTGTGTTGGCACCTTGTTTAATCGGTCAATATCTGTCGCTGCTGTATTACCGGAGCCAATGTCGATCGTGGGACAAAGTCACACCACAAATCTGGATTGGCGGCAAACTGGGGCGCCGTTCTGCGAACAAAGCTTTGTGTTCCGGGGTTTTCTCTGTGCTTGATTTGAGCGCTGAATTTTCCGAAGCGAAACCGTTCCGAAAAATCAATTATCGAAATATTCCCGTCCTGGACCT
>QHQV01000195.1 GCA_003219945.1 Verrucomicrobiota bacterium
CCAGCAAACGATGGAGCTGGCAGAGGCCGGATGTGAAATTGTCCGGATCACCGCGCCTACGGTGAAGGATGCGCGGAATCTCGAACACATCGTTAAAGGTCTGCGCGAGGGCGGCTGCGACGTTCCGATCGTCGCTGACATCCATTTCAAACCCGAGGCAGCGATGGAGGCAGCAAAATGGGTGGAGAAAGTGCGGATCAATCCGGGCAACTACGCCGACTCGAAGAAATTCGCCATCCGCGAATACACCGACGACCAATACACGGCGGAGTTAAATCGGATCCGTGAGCGGTTTTCGCCGCTTGTTGAGCTGTGCAAGACGCGCGGAATTGCTATGCGCATTGGCACAAATCACGGGTCGCTTTCGGACCGCATTCTGAATCGCTACGGCGATACACCGCTCGGCATGGTGGAGAGCGCGCTTGAGTTCGCACGGATTGCGCGCGACCTCGACTATCACGCTTTCGTTTTCTCCATGAAGGCCAGCAACCCGAAGGTAATGATCGCTGCCTATCGATTACTGCTGGCGCGATTAAACGGGCTTGATGATGAAGATGCGCGCAGAGGTAGGGGCGGTTCACCCGAACCGCCCGGGCGATTGGGATCAATCGCCTCTACCTGGAATTACCCGTTGCATCTCGGAGTAACCGAGGCCGGCGAAGGCGAAGATGCGCGCATCAAGAGCGCGATCGGAATTGGGTCGCTGCTTGCGGATGGGATCGGCGACACCATCCGCGTTTCGCTTACTGAAGATAGTCCTCACGAGGTTCCCGTGGCGAAAGCGCTCATCGAGAATATTCGCAACACGTCCAATGCAGAACATCGAGAATCGAACGTCGAATTGTCATTTGATCCATTCTCATATCAGCGGCGTGCGACGGAGAAGATCGAGCGCGACGGAGTGAAACTCGGCGGAGACGAATTGATTCGCGTCCTGGTGCGGCAGGCGAACTTCGAGAAGATCGCGCACAAGATAGATCGAATGGGTGATTACAAACCCGAAATTGTTTACGAGAATGCAAACATCGTCGCGATCGATCCCCGGGATGAGGAGACGATTGCGGAACTCAACGCGCAGCAAAGTGCGCAGTTTGTCACGGTCGCGGACGAAACAGATCTCCCGGTGATCGCGGCATTCCGTTTGTTGACAGCGAAGTTGCACGCGCGCCATCCGATTTTGTTGAAGGACACGCTGGTAGGGGGCGCTGACCTCAACGGCCCTGGGCGATTGGGTTCAATCGCCCCTACCTCAGATTTTCTTCAGACTCTCCTTACTGCGTCCACCACTATCGGTTCTCTGCTATGCGACGGAATCGGCGACGCGGTTTTAGTGCAAGGCGAGGAAGCCCCCGGGCAAGCACTCCGTCTGTCCTATAACATTTTGCAGGCAGCGGGCTCACGGATTTTCAAAACTGACTATGTCGCCTGCCCCTCGTGCGGACGGACGCTGTTCAATCTCCAAACCACGACAGCGAAAATTAAAGCAGCCACCTTGCACCTGAAGGGCGTAAAGATTGCCATTATGGGATGCATCGTAAACGGTCCCGGCGAAATGGCTGACGCCGACTTCGGCTACGTTGGCGGCGCGCCCGGCAAAGTGAATCTTTACGTCGGCAAGACCGCAGTGAAATTCAACATTCCAGAAGCAGAAGCAGTCGATCGACTCAAAGATTTGATTCGCGAGCACGGGAAATGGGTTGACCCGGCGCCGCAGCCCACGCCTGTGGAAGCGGTTTCGTAGCCCGACCTACGAATCGCCCTACAGCGTATGTCTCGTCAATACACGCTGCAACGCGCGCCGGCATCCACGTCGGTCCACATTGATTACGCTGCGGAGCTGAACGAACAGCAGCTCGCAGCAGTGACCGCTCCACCCGGCCCGATCCTTGTGATCGCCGGCGCGGGGTCGGGCAAAACGCGCACCCTTACGTATCGCGTAGCGTACCTGCTCGAGAACGGGATCGATCCGCGAAACATTCTGTTGCTCACATTCACGAACAAAGCAGCCCGTGAAATGCTGAATCGCGTCGCGAATCTGCTGCCGGTGGATGCGAGCGGCCTCTGGGGCGGAACATTCCACTCAGTAGGGAATCGAATTCTGCGCAGGCATGGCACAGCGCTCGGTTACTCGAGCGGCTTCACCATCATGGACCGTGAAGATCAAAAGGACTTGATCAATACGGTGGTGGCGAGCGCAGGAATCGATCCCAAGGAAATCCGGTTTCCGAAAGGCGATGTGCTCGCGGAAATCTTCAGCTTTGTCGTGAACACGGAGATGCCGCTGGAGGCGTTGCTCGCGGAAAAGTTTCCGTATTTCCTGCCGTTGCTCGACAAAATCCAAGACGTTCGGGCTCGATACGAAAAGAAGAAGAAGGCGACAAACTCGGTGGATTTCGACGACCTGCTGCAAAAGACGTTGTTGATGTTTCAGCAGCACGAGGGGATCGCGGAAATATACCGGCGCCAGTTCCAATTCATTCTGGTCGACGAATACCAGGACACGAACAAAATCCAGGCTGACCTCGTGGATTTGCTTGCGCGCGACCATCGCAACCTGATGGTCGTGGGCGACGACGCGCAATCGATCTACTCCTGGCGGGGCGCAAACTTCCAAAACATTCTCGAATTCCCGAAGCGGTATCCGGATGCGCAGGTGTTCAAAATTGAAATGAACTACCGTAGTGTGCCGGAAATCCTGGAGGTGGCGAACGCCGCGATCGCTGCAAATGTTCAGCAGTTTCGGAAACATCTGAGTGCAACACGCGAGTCAAAAACGCTCAAACCGGCGTTAGTCGCGCTCAATGATGGCGCGGAGCAGGCGCACTTTGTTGCCCAGCGAATTCTCGAGCTTCGCGATGAAAATATTGATCTGAACGACATCGCGGTCCTTTACCGCGCACACTATCACGCGCTCGAGCTGCAACTGGAGCTTTCGCGGCGCGGCATCCCATACCAAATCACCAGCGGCATCCGTTTCTTTGAGCAGGCGCACATTAAAGATGTGACGTCGTTCATCCGGTGCGTCGCGAATCCGCGCGATGAAGTTGCCTTTAATCGCATGGTGAAATTGCTTCCGGGAATCGGCAACC
>QHQV01000456.1 GCA_003219945.1 Verrucomicrobiota bacterium
CGAGGCCATTTGCCGCATCGACGTGGACGGCTTTTATCTCAACCGCCGGTTCTGGTTTCTGGATGGTTGGATAAATCATTGCGGTTATTTTCCGAGTTGGAATCTGCGCCTGTTCCGGCATCGGCTGGGCCGATACGAACAAATCGAAATCGGCAACGATATCTATTCTGGCGATAATGAAGTGCACGAGCACGTTTTGCTAAACGGCCGTGCCGAATATCTGTCCGCACCAATGGAGCATTACGCCTTTCCAGACATTGCTACGTTTGTTGAAAAGCATAATCGCTACTCCTTGTGGGAAGCGGCCGCTTGGAGAAAACTGCATTCAACCGGTGAAAAATCATTGCGACCCACGCCTTTTGGAACAGGGATCGAACGTAAACGCTGGCTGAAGAAATCTATGATGCGGGCTCCGTTCCGCCCCAGTTTGCGATTTCTTTATCATTACGTCTGGAAACAGGGTTTCCGCGATGGCTATCGCGGTTGGGTGCTCTGCTGTCTGCTGGCTTCGTACGAGCACATGATCGTGCGGAAGCAGCGCGAACTGCAGAAGTGGCCTAACAACTCTGTCGTTCAGCTGTGAGACGTGTGTGTCAGACGCGGAAACGCTCTAGCTACATGCCTTCCACCAGAATCATGTTTGTCCTCGCCGTACGGTGGCGCATCTTGCGCGGCTCGCGATATTCTCCGCAGTTCAGCCACTCTTTGGCGCGCTGCGCTGATTCAAACTGGAGCACAACAATGCGCTTGGGTTGCCAGTTGCCCTCGAGCACTTCGGTTTTGCCGCCGCGCACGACGTATTTTCCGCCGTACTTCTCCACGCTCGCGCCGGCGAGCTTTTTATATTCTTCGTAGCCGACGGGGTCGAGGATTTCGATTTCGACGATGATGTAAGCCGGCATGGCTCGGTTGACGGATTGAAGCGGGAAATTTAGGGGCCGTTGTGGCTGCGGTCTTTTGCGGCAAGCTCCGGAATTTTCCTGCGCCGCCGCAGCCGCAACCAATTGTTCCAAGTTTTACGCAAGCTGTCGCGCGGCGTCTGGTATTTTTGATTTAGTTCATTGCTCTTCACAATCTGCGCGAGAATTCCTTTCACCGAAAAATCATCCGTGTTGACGATCGTATAGGCTGTGCCGACGGCGGCGGCATGATGGGCGTCGCTGGCCGCAGTCATCGGCAGACCGCGGATCTGCGCGTATTTGAAAGCGTAACGGTTGTAACGACGGAGTGTGGTTGCCGCATTGAAAACTTCGATGGCATCGATGGGCAGCGTCTCAAGAGTGCCCAGCCGGATTCCAGCGCGGAACAAATCATAGGGGTGCGGGGGAATGGCGAGGCCGCCGCGCTGGTGAGTGATATCGCACACTTCACGCGCGGGTTTTCCTTTCAGATAGGGCAACTCGGCGCCAATACAAAGCAGATGCCCGTCCGCGGTAGTTACTTCGACTCCCGGCAGAACGAGGAAATCGTTGATCGGCATGCCGTCAAGTCTCATCAGGCCTTTCTCGAGCAGGTAATTGACTGCATCGCAGGTGTTGTGATCGGTGATGGCGATCCCGCTCAAACCTTTGGCGCGCGCCGCCGCGATCATATCTTCCGGGCTCGAAATTCCGTCGGCGGAAAAAAACGAATGCGTGTGCAGATCGATGTTAAGCGGCATGGCGACAGGTTTCGATCGCTATACGAGCTCTTCCACAAGAATCCCTGCTTCGGCTTCGCTTTCCGTCGGACTACGATTGAATTGGTGATCGTATAACCGGCGATAGTAGCCGGATTTTTCGAGAAGCTCGGCGTGCCTGCCGATCTCCTTGATGTGACCGCTATCCATTACGATGATTTGGTCGGCAGACAAAACAGTGGACAGCCGGTGGGCTATGGCGATTACCGTGCGGCCAGTCGCGAGTTTCGCGAGGGCTTTCTGAATTTGCTGTTCCGATTCGGAATCGAGCGATGAAGTGGCTTCATCGAGTAAAAGAATTGGTGCGTTTTTCAGAACAGCGCGCGCGATGGCAAGACGCTGTTGCTGACCGCCGGAAAGAAGGCAGCCTTTGTCGCCGATTACCGTTTCGTAGCCCTTTGGCTGGGCGACAATAAAATCGTGTGCGTAGGCCGCTCGCGCCGCTTCGCGAACTTCTTCCGGGGTCGCATCGAGTCGACCGAACTGGATATTGCTGAAGATTGTGTCGTGAAACAGGAACGTCTCCTGCGTGACCAGCCCCATCTGTTCGCGCAATGATTTCTGCGTCACGGAGCGCAAATCGCGACCATCGATTTTTACAGCTCCCGAAGTCGGATCGTATAAGCGTAGGATGAGCGAAAGAATTGTGCTCTTTCCTGCGCCGCTGGCACCGACGAGCGCATAGGTTTTACCAGGCTCGATATGCAAAGTCAGATTGCTAACGGCATCCGTGACTGTGTTCGCATAACGGAACGTCACATTTTCAAAGTCGATCTGGCCAGTTGCGGAGGTCAGCTTGGTGGCGTCTGGCGAATCTCGCACAGTCGGCTCAGTATCGAGGAGAGCGAAAATCGCCGTAGTCGCGCTGATTGACTGCTGCATCACAATTTGAAGCTTACTGAGCGTCTTGATCGGATCGTAGAGAATGAAAATTCCTGAGATCAATCCGAAAAATCGTCCCGCGCTCAGATTCGCAGCGTAAACATAGAGCAACGCCAAGCCAATCCCGACGGCAGCGATGGTTTCGACCAGCGGGCCA
>QHQV01000457.1 GCA_003219945.1 Verrucomicrobiota bacterium
AATGACTTGATCACCCGAATGCCAGCGAATGTCTCCTGCATCGTCACTACCATTTCCCCCATGCCTTCAAACTGACCCCGGAGTGCTTTGCGCGCGCGACGTCCATAGATGCGAAGCGGCAGCAAACAGGTTGGAAAAAGAACCAGCGTGATCAGCGTGAATTTCCAATCCATCAGAAATAGAACGCTGATTGCGCCCACGATCAGTACTGGTTGCTTAAAAATATCGCTGCTGACGGCAGTCAAAGCCATTTGCACGACGCGGGTCTCGTTGGTAACTCGCGAAATTAACAGGCCTGAGCGCATCCTGTTAAAGAAGTCCA
>QHQV01000458.1 GCA_003219945.1 Verrucomicrobiota bacterium
TGGTTGGCGCGCCAGCAAATGGTTACATTGCCATGGCTGGGCAAGAATCTGCTGGTTGGAATCATACCTCTGGGTCTTGCCGCAGTAACATGGATAATCATGCGGCTCTGGTTAAAACATGATCGCGCTTCACAAATCTGAGCTGTTCCAGGCAGCCGTATCGCTGCTCTATCCGGCAACATGTTCCATTTGCGGTAAACAGGTCCGAGCCGGCGAGTATTTGTGTGAGGGTTGTGAGGCAAAGATCGTTCGCATCGTGCCGCCATTTTGCGAAACATGTTCAGAGCCGTTCGAAGGCTCCATGAACTCTGCGTTTACGTGCGCGAACTGCGCGCATCGCACGATCCATTTCGAGGCAGCGGTGGCCGCATACCGCGGTCGCGGTATCGTTCGCGACGTCATCCACGAATTCAAGTACAACCGTCAGATTCACCTGCGCTATCTTGTGGCGCGCTGGCTTTGCGCGGCGCTCAATGATGAACGGCTGCGCTATTGCGAGTTCGATGTCATCGTGCCTGTGCCGTTGCATCCGGCGCGGCAACGGGAACGCGGCTTCAACCAAGCCAGCCTGCTTGCGGAACTACTAAGCGAGCAGACTTCAATTCGTTGCCGGCCCCTGCTCAAACGCATTCGCTACACCACCACACAAACCGCGCTTGATCGTTCTGAGCGCATGGAAAATTTGCACAATGCGTTCCGTTTACGAAAAAACGCGGACGTGCGAGGCTTGTGCGTGTTGTTAATTGACGACGTCCTTACGACCGGCTCCACGTTGAGCGAATGCGCGCGCGTCCTGAAACGCGCTGGCGCAATCTCGGTTCATGCCGCCACCGCAGCACGCGCATAATTCCCATGGCGATTTTTAAGAAACCTGCAATCAAGGCAGCGGCCGGCAGAAAGCGTGAAATGCCGCGCGGCATTTTTCAGAAATGCCCCGGCTGCGGACAAGTCGTGCCCGATATTGAGCTGGCGCAAAATCAACGCGTCTGCCCTCGTTGCGATTACCATCAGGCGCAACCAGCCATGGAGCGAATCCACAGTCTGCTCGATCCGGAGACGTTTGTGGAGATGGACGCCGAGCTGAGGTCCGTTGACCTCCTCCGGTTCCAAGGAATAGCGACGTACAAGGATCGGCTCAAGAAATACCAGGAGAGCACGGGACTCGGCGATGCCGTCATCAGCGGACATGGCATCCTCGACGGCTACAAGGTCGCTATCGCAGTTATGGATTTCGGTTTTCTCGCAGCAACCATGGGCTCGGTGGTTGGCGAGAAAATTACCCGGACGATTGAATACGGCACGACCCAACGCTGCGCGGTGATCATTGTTGCTGCGTCGGGCGGCGCGCGGATGTACGAAGGGATGTTGAGCCTTATGCAAATGGCGAAAACCAGTGGTGCGCTGGCGCGCCACGGAGAAGAAAAGCTGCCGTACATTTCCGTTCTCACGAACCCGACGACTGCAGGCGTGATGGCCAGCTTTGCTTCGTTAGGCGATGTAATTATCGCCGAACCAAAAAGCATGATCGGTTTCGCCGGACCACGCGTGATCAAGGAAACAACTCACCAGGACTTGCCTGAAAGATTTCAGACCGCCGAATTTCTGCAGGAACACGGATTGCTCGACATGATCGTGCATCGGAAAAAACTGCGCGACGAGATTAGTCGATTGCTGTCGTATTTCGCCGCGGCACGGTGAATGTGGTACCGCGCTCGAGTTTCAATTACAAAGAGGCGCTCGCCTGGCTGTACGGCCTCCAACGCTTTGGCATCAAGCTAGGTCTTGAAAACATTCGACGACTGATTGACGAACTCTCAAGGAGGGGCGATCTCCAGATCGCCCTCGACAGCTGGAAAGCCAACGCTCCTTGGAAAGTCATCCACGTTGCAGGCACAAACGGCAAAGGCTCCGTTTGTGCCATGATCGATTCCATCTGTCGCGCGCACGGCTATCGCACGGGCCTGTTCATATCGCCTCACCTCGTCACATTTCGCGAGCGAATTCGCGTAAATGCCGAGATGATTTCTGAGGAGGCAGTTGCCGACGGCCTAACGATGATACGAGGTCTCTGCGCGGATTGGGACCCGCACCCCACGTTTTTCGAAGTCACAACTGCGCTTGCGCTAAAACATTTTCGCGACGCAAAAATTGGTATCGCGATTCTTGAAACCGGCCTCGGTGGCAGACTCGATGCGACCAACGCCGTTCAGTCCGATGTTTCAGTCATTACTCCGATCGGTCTCGATCATGAAAAGTGGCTTGGACACACCCTGGCTGAAATCGCCGGTGAAAAAGCAGGAATTATCAAACCGCGCGTGCCAGTCGTTTCCGCGCCGCAGCAACCGCAAGCCGAAGAAGTCATTCGCGCGCGAGCTGC
>QHQV01000459.1 GCA_003219945.1 Verrucomicrobiota bacterium
GTGGGCGATTACGCGCTCGTGGTTTTCGGCGATGCGATTTACCCTGTGATCGTCGGAGATGTCGGTCCCAACGACAAAGTCGGCGAGGCGTCGCTACGCATCGCAAAAGAACTCAACGCGCTTGCAACAGCCTACAATCGGCCGGTGAGCGATCTGAAGGTGAGTTACATCATTTTCCCGGGAACGGCTGAGAAGCCATTTGGTCCTCCTGATTTGGACAAAATCCACGCGCGATGCGAGACGCTGATAAAAGAGATCGGCGGCGCGAGCGTGCCGTTGCATCGTTGGGAGAACATCATCCCTTCCCCCACTCCGAGCGGGACTGCGAGCCCTTCGCCGTCTGCTTCGTCAACTGCGTCAGGAACACCCTCTCCGTCACCGTCGCCGACGTTCGCATTTCCCGTTTCCAGCCCCGCAGCAACGGCGTCGGGCGGTTCGACGCCCGCGCCGGGGCGTTCACCCGCGGCATCCCGAAATCCTCACAGCAGACGGAAGCCGTGAATCCCGGAAAGCCGATCACACAGGCCGCTGGCTACAACGACTGCCTGGATCTGATGCACAGGGTGATGGCCTACCGTCACGAGCCAATTCATTCGGAGCTAATGAAGATCCGCGACAAATACTCCATGCTCCACGTGGACGTGTTGATTTTGGTTTATCACTTCGCGAAGCTTTGCTCCGGCGCGATTCTCGAGATCGGCGCGTTTGTTGGAGGAGCAACAATTGCCGCAGCGTTAGGCGTCCGCGATTCAGGTCAGGAGAAGAAACTGATCGCGATCGAACCCGGCGGCAGCGTGAAACACAAACGGCTCGGTACTCGCAATATCTTGCGCGACTTGGAACGCAATCTCGCCAGGGAGCGTGTGGCGAACATGGTCACATTGGTCAAGGGAAAGTCGTTTAAGCCGGAAACGATTTCGGCTGTCCGTCAAGCACTCGGTTCGGATCAAGTCGGGCTGTTAATCCTCGATGCCGATGCTGCCAAACGCAGAGACGTCGACTGTTACGGCGACAAATTTGCGCACGGATGCTGGATGGTGATCGACGACATATACGGCGCTGATGCCAACGAAAAGATCACGCCAAGCCGCGCGGACGTGGATGCATTAGTGGCGGAAGGTTTGTTGGATCCGCTGGGATTTTACGGCTGGAGCACTTGGGTCGGACGCTGGCGCGGCCGTGCGCATCGTTAGGCCGCTGAAATGTAGAGCCCGTTCGTCATTCTGAGCGAAGCGAAGAATCTCTGATTTATTTCCTAGCGCTCATCTGCCGCCCCCGAAATCAGAGATGTTTCGCTTCGCTCAACATGACAATTTGTGAAAGGCGCCCCGATAGCAGTGAGTCTTGGCCGCTCGTCCCACGACCGTTTAGACTTCCTCCGGCCCGACCACGAGATGAATGACGCCGTTGGGCGCGGAGATGAAGAAGCCGTTAAAATCTTCGCGCAAGTGCTCGACTTCGTCACGCCGCGAGACGCCGTAAACTTTTAGAAATGACGCGGCCACTTCGGTGTCGTTCGTTTCCAATTCCAGCCAGACATCGGGATGACTCAGGTTCGGCACGTCGTCGATCCAAAGCCGGTTCGGGCCGAATTGAAAAATGCAGCCATCCTTTTCCTCCTCGATCAAGGGCAATGCCAGAGTGTCGCGATAAAACGCAACCGTCTGCTGGTACATGTGGCTGGGGCACTTGATCGCGATGTTCGCGCCGCCGGAAAACTGCGGCCCGTCGAGTTTGGCAACCACGAAGCGATCACTCCCCGCCGGTTCCGCCCGGCTCCGTCATTTTGATCGGATCCAGTGCGCGCACGAGCTCTTCTTCAGGCAAAATCTTTTTTTCTCGCGCGATCTCGCGAACCGTTCGTCCAGTCTTGGCGCTCTCGTTGGCAATTTCCGCCGCGCGATCGTAACCGATCTTTGGCGAGAGGCTGGTCACCATGGCCATCGAAAGCTCCACTAATTCGCGGCAACGTTCTTCGTTCGCCACGATGCCTCGTAGGCATTTCTCGGTGAAGATATCCACCACGTTCGCCAACAATCGGATGGATTCCAGAATGTCGTGCGCCATCACCGGCATCATCACATTGAGCTCGAAGTTTCCGTTCGCACCTGCCCAGGTGATTGTCATGTCATTGCCGATCACTTGTGCGCACACCATCATAAGTGATTCGGCCATCACCGGGTTTACCTTTCCCGGCATGATCGAGCTGCCCGGTTGCGTGGCAGGCAGCTGAATTTCGCCGATGCCGCACCGCGGCCCGCTACTGAGCCAGCGAATATCGTTCGCAATTTTGAAGAGAGTTACGGCGATCGTTTTTAAGTGGCCGCTTGCCTCTACCACTGCGTCCTTGCTGCCTTGAGCTTCGAAATGATTTTTCGCTTCGTAGAATGCGATTCCAGTGCGCTGCTTGATGTGATCCAATACTTTCTTGGGGAAATCGATATGACGATTCAAACCAGTGCCGACTGCGGTCCCGCCGAGGGCAACCTCGCGCAAAGCTTCGATCGCTTTCTCCGCGCGCGCTTTCGCGTACGCGACCTGCTGCGCATAGCCGGAGAATTCCTGGCCGAGTCGCACCGGTGTCGCATCCATCAAGTGCGTGCGCCCAATCTTCATGACGTGCCAGAATTCTTTCGCCTTGGCTTCGAGCGCGCCGTGCAATTTTTCCAGAGCCGGAATCAAATGATTCTTCAATTCCTCGGCCGCGCTGATGTGAATCGCCGAGGGAATCACGTCGTTGCTCGATTGCCCCATGTTGACGTGATCGTTGGGATGAACAGGGTTGTGCGATCCGATCGACTTCCCTGACAGTTGCGCGGTCCGGTTCGCGATCACTTCATTCGCGTTTG
>QHQV01000460.1 GCA_003219945.1 Verrucomicrobiota bacterium
AGCAAGATTGATCGCCATGGTTAACGCTTCGCCGTATTCCGGGTTCGGCGACTTCACCGTTGAAAACCAGCCATCGAAACGATCCTGCTCTGGCACGACTTGGAACTTGAAACCGAGCCGGTTTAGCATTGGTCTGATGATTACGCTGCCGGTTCCGTGCAATGGCGTGTAAACAATCCGCAGCGATTTCGCCTCGCGAATCATTCGCGGATCGAGGATCAACGTTTCGAGCCGGTGCATGTAAGCCTGGTCGATATTCTTTCCGATAATCGTCACTTTTCCTTGTTGCTCTTTACGTAGCGGCGTGAACGACTCGGTCGTGATCGCGTTCACTTTGGCAATGATCCCGCTAGCGTGTGGATCGATCACCTGGGCGCCGCTGCCGAAATAAACCTTGTAACCATTGTCGTGCGGCGGGTTGTGGCTCGCGGTGATTACGATCCCTGCGCTCGCGCGCAAATAACGAACGGCAAACGAAAGCTCCGGGACAGAACGCGGACCATCGAACACAAAAGCGTCGCAACCATTTTCGGCTGCGACTTTCGCCGCCAACTCGGCGAACTCCTTCGAGAAAAATCGCGGATCATGCGCGATCACGATTTTTGGCTTCGTCGAAATTCCCTCTCGTCGGTTCCAGTCCTGCAGGTAAGCAACAAGTCCGCGCGTTGCGCGGTTGATGTTGAAGAAATTCATCGCATTCGTGCCGACGCACGGGAATTCCGGTCGCTCGCCTTCTCGCGCATTCCCGCGTTCCGCGATCGTTGCGATTTTCCCGATGGTCCGCCCGCGCAGCCCACCCGTGCCAAATGCAAGTGTCTGGTAAAACCGGTCGTTTAGTTCCTGCCATTCCGCGGCATGGACGAGTTCGTTGACCGATCGAAAATAGACATCTGACCCTGCGCCTTCGAGCAATGTCCGGATATTCTTTGCCGATGATTCGATCAGTTGCCCGTGAGCAACGGCCTGTTTGATCCTCGCATCCACGTCTGCAAGATCAGCTGTCATTTCCGGCAACTGTTCCGTGATGGATTCGCTTTGCAAGCAATCTATGACTCCACCGGAAATACTTGCGTCATCTATTTCGCTTCACTATGAAAGTGCAAAGGAGTTCAATGATGAAACGTTTTATCTCGCACCTGGCCATCAACATAGCACTGGTATCATTCGCAATCGGGCAATCACCGACCGCGCAACAGCCAGCGAACAGCACGAGCGAGCAAGAGGTCAGACAAATGATCGAAAAATATCGCACCGCCATATTGGAGCGCGACATCCCTGCGCTCGAGAAAATCTGGGCGGATGATTACGTTTTCGTTAACGCGGCCGGCGATGTGCTCGCGAAAACCGAGCGTCTGGCGAACATTAAGTCGGGCGCGACCACGCTCGACTCGATCAAAAACGAGGAAAATGTCACGGTGCGCGTGTATCAAAATAGCGCAGTAGCAACGAGCCGCGTAACGCTCAAAGGGCAGTACAGCGGCCAACCGATTAGCGGCGAATATCGAAGCATTCTGGTTTGGGTAAAAGGCTCTGGAGGCTGGCGATTGGTCTCGAATCAATTAACAGCGCTTAAGCCCAAGTAGCGCTGATACACAAGATTTGCTGCGGCGATATCTTCCACGGCCATCCCTAACGATTTGAAGATGGTCGTTTCGTTTGCCGGCGCTGGAACTTTGCGGGCCAACGCTTCGCCTAGTTCGGCATAGATCTTTGCGCCGGAAAGAATCACGTCACCTGACTCACGCATTGCGCCTTCGCGAGAATCGACGAACACGACATTTTTTTTCATTGCTTCATCGTCAAGCTCGCGCCAGTCCGGCCGGCATGCGCCAATGGCGTTCACGTGCGAGCCGGACTTCAGCCACTGCCCCTTCAACACTGGTGTTTGTGAACTAGTCGCGGTCACGATCACATCGGCGTTCCGCACTGCTTCTTCAGCAG
>QHQV01000461.1 GCA_003219945.1 Verrucomicrobiota bacterium
AAAGGCGACACTGTTTACAATCCGCGCACGAACAAACGTGAGCGGATTTCGCGTTTAATTCAGATCCAGGCGGACAAACGCGAAGACATCGAGACGTGTTACTCCGGCGACATCGCCGCGATTGTCGGAATCAAAAATATCACTACTGGCGACACGCTCTGCGATGAGGACCACCCAATTCTTCTCGAACCGCCATCGTTCCCCGATCCAGTTATTTCAATGGCGATTGAGCCGAAGACGAAGTTGGACCAAGAAAAAATGGCGACGGCGTTGCAACGGCTCGCGGAAGAAGACCCCACTTTCCGCGTTTATACGCATGAAGATACCGGCCAGACGATCATTGCCGGAATGGGCGAGTTGCACTTGGAGATCATTCGCGACCGGATGTTCCGAGAATTCAAAGTAGACGCGAACGCTGGCAAACCGCAGATCGCGTACCGCGAAACCATCACCAGCAGCGCTCATGGCGTTGGCAAGCTGATCAAGCAGTCAGGCGGTCGCGGTCAGTATGGACACGTGGAAGTGGACGTGCGTCCTGCCGCGCGCGGCGACGGTCTCACAGTCGAGAACAAGATCGTGGGAGGCGTCATTCCGAGAGAATACATTCCGGCGGTGAAGAAGGGCATCGACGAAGCGGTGCTTAACGGCGTGCTCGGCGGTTATCCCGTTGTCGATGTGGAAGTGGACATCGTTTACGGCTCGTTCCACGAAGTCGATTCCAGCGAGCTCGCATTTAAGATGGCGTCGATTTTCGCCATGAAAGACGGCTTCAGGCAGGGCAAACCAATTCTGTTGGAGCCGATCATGAAGGTCGAGAACATCACGCCGGAAGAATATCAGGGTGATATTTGTGGCGACTTAAGCCGGCGGCGCGGTGCGATCAACAGCATCGAGACGCGCGGCAACATGGTGATCATTCACGCGATGGTGCCGCTCGCGGAATTGTTCGGATATGCGACGGCGATCCGGTCGTTGTCGAAAGGCCGCTCGAGTTATTCGATGGAGCCGTCGTCCTTTGAGCCCGTCCCGGCGAATCTGGTCGCGGCGATTCTTGATCAAAAGGAGGCGAAATGAGCAATGGCCAGCGCATCCGCATTCGCCTGAAAGCATTCGATCACCGCATGCTCGACCAATCCGCCATGGAGATTGTGGATACTGCCAAACGAACGGGTGCGCGCGTCGCCGGGCCGATTCCGCTGCCGACCTTAATTGAAAAGTTCACCGTGAATCGTTCCCCGCACGTGGATAAAAAATCAATGGAACAATTTGAAATTCGCACTCACAAACGGTTGCTCGACATCATCGAGCCAACCGCAAAGACAGTGGACGAATTAAAGAAACTGAATCTGCCTGCGGGCGTTGACATCACTATTAAAATTTAAGCGGAGGCGCTTCTGAAATATTTGCGATTGAATGGTCATGAGCATCGGACTTCTAGGACAAAAGATTGGTATGACCAGCCTGTACGACGAGAAGGGTCGACTGTGTCCGGTGACCGTGATCGCTGCCGCCGATAATGTCTTGTTGCGCCGTTTGACCGAACAGAATCAAGGTTATTCGGCGGTGCAAGTCGGGTTCGGGGTGCAAAAGGAATCGCGCGTGTCGAGGGCACTGGTCGGTGAATTCAAGAAGGCCGGAGTCGAACCGCAGCGATTCGTGCGCGAATTTCGCCTGCAAAACGATCTTCCCGAAGGCGAGGTCAACTTGAGCGTTACGCAATTTCAGCCCGGCGACTTCGTCGATGTGATTGGCCGCTCGAAAGGCAAAGGTTTCCAGGGCGTGATGAAAAAGCACAACTTCGCGGGGCAAGGCGCGGCGCACGGTTCGAAAACGCATCGGCGCATTGGCGCGGTTGGCAATCGCTCTACGCCTGGACGCATTTGGAAGAACCAGGGAATGCCGGGTCACATGGGCGATCAGCGTGTGACGGTGCAAAATCTACAGGTCATGCAGGTGCGCGAAGCCGAAAAAATCATTTTAATAAGCGGCGCCGTGCCAGGCGCGAACGGCAGTTATGTGATTGTGCGACCGGCCATTAAACATCCCGAACGCTTACTGGCCTTACATGCTGAGCACCGACAGCATGAGGAAGAAGAGAAGGCGAAGAAGCCAAAAACCTTACGCGAAATGGCGCAGAAGAAATGAGCGCGAAAGTTTTGACAAAAGCCGCAGCGAAAGAAGCGAAGCTCGAGATCATCGAGAACGGCCGCGGCACGCAGGCTGTGCACGATGTGGTTGTGGCCATGCGCGCGGCGCGGCGTTCCGGTTCGGCGAACACAAAGACCAAAGCCGAAGTAGATTTGTCAGGCGCAAAACCGTGGCGGCAAAAGGGGACTGGTCGCGCCCGAGCCGGTTACAAATCGTCTCCGATTTGGCGGGGCGGCGGCGTCGTTTTTGGCCCGAAGCCGCGTGATTATTCGAAGAAAGTTGGAAAGTCCGTCCGTCGACTCGCTTTTCGGAAAGCGTTGAGCGAGCGCATCAATGCAGGGGATGTTTTGACTATCGACGAGTTTGTTGTCTCAGAGCTGAAGACGAAAGCGTTCGTCGATCTTCTCAGAGAACAGACTGATGCCAGGAGGGTGCTCATTGTTTCCGATTCCTTTGACGAGAAAACCTACAAATCGGCCCGCAATGTAAAGCCAGTGAAACTTTCCACTGCAACGGATGTCAACACGGAGCAGTTGCTCGCGTTCGAGAAAATTCTCATTACCGAGAAGGCCTTGGAAAAACTGGCGGAAAGAACGCGATGAACGAGCACGATATTATTAAGACTGCGTCGCTGACTGAGAAGTCAACGCTGATGAGCGAGAAGCAGAACAAGTATGTCTTTCGCGTCAGCCCAAAGGCGAATAAAATTCAGATCAAAAATGCAATCGAACGGCTGTTTCAGAAAACGGTCGTGAATGTGAACACATGTAATTACGCTGGCAAAGAGAAACGGTTACGCGGACCTCTTGGACGTCGCCCGCGGTGGAAGAAAGCAATCGTAACTTTGAAGGAGGGCGAGAAGATCGACCTAATCTGACCGCGAGTAGTTATGGCACTCAAAGAATTTCGCCCACTCACGCCGACGCAGCGTTTCAAGTCGCTGCCTGCATTCGATGAAATTACGAAGTGGCGCCCTGAAAAGAGCCTTCTTCAGCCGAAGAAAAGGAGCGGCGGTCGCAACAACCGCGGTCGGCTGACGTCGCGACATATCGGCGGCGGTCACAAACATAAGTATCGCAAAGTCGATTTTAAACGGCGCAAGCACGGTATCGCAGCGGAAGTGATTGGGATCGAGTACGACCCCAACCGCTCGGCGCGCATTGCTCTCATCAAATACGCCGACGGCGAACTAAGTTACATTCTCGCGCCGAGTGGACTTCGAGTTGGAGCGACTGTTAATACCGGCAATGAGGTCGCGCCTGATTTGGGGAATTCGCTGCCACTCCGCGCAATTCCTTTGGGCACGAATGTTCACAACATTGAATTGACTCCCGGTCGTGGCGGCCAGGTCGCGCGCAGTGCGGGGCAACAGGCGACGCTTACTGCTCTTGAAGCCGAATACGCGCTGGTGAAAATGCCTTCGGGCGAAATTCGCCGGATTCACGAAAACTGCTTCGCGACCATTGGCCAGGTTGGCAACGTCGATCATATGAACGTTTCGAGCGGTAAAGCAGGACGAACTCGCTGGCGAGGCCGACGACCGCACGTGCGCGGCATGGTGATGAATCCGATCGATCACCCGATGGGTGGCGGCCAGGGGAAATCAAAAGGAGGCGGTGGTCGCCATCATCCGGTGAGTCCGTGGGGACAGTTGGCGAAAGGCTTCAAAACCCGCTCGAAACATAAACCGAGTGACCGATTCATTTTGGAAAGGAGAAGGGCGAAGAAGAAGTCGTGACGGTAATCGACTTCTCGCTTGAAATTTATGGCTAGATCGTTAAAGAAAGGACCCTTCGTCGAGTCGCATCTTCTTGAAAAGA
>QHQV01000462.1 GCA_003219945.1 Verrucomicrobiota bacterium
GAAAGCGGTTCTGCTGGTAGCGTTGTGTGGAGCTGGTTACGCAGGTGCGCGCGAAGGTGCAAGACGCCTTTTCTTCCAGAATCCGGATTACCAGATCAAAACAATTGAATTGCAGACCGACGGGACGCTTCAGCGTGAGCAGGTGCTGAAAGCGGCCGATCTGCACGAGGGCGCAAACATCTTCAGCATAAATCTGGCGAGAGTGCGCGATCGCATACAGCAGCTTCCCCAAGCCGACGAAGTTGAGGTCGTACGAAAATTACCCAACGAAATCGATATTCAAATCGTGGAACGAAAGCCGGTGGCCTGGATCACCAGCGAAACGGAAATTAATGATCCATTTGCGTCGGATGCGGCCTTTTTAGTGGGTGCCCGGGGTGTTCTAATGAAACAAAAAAAGTTGTTGCCTGAATATCTTGGACTGCCGCTGATTGTAGGATGCGCGGGCGAATCGCTCGAAGCGGGAAAAACCATCGAATCACCCCAAGCAAAAACAGCGCTTCAGTTGTTGCGTCTCACCGAGAGCAGTTTTTTGCAAAGATTTCAGATTCGCGAAATCGATATTTCGAAAAATTATTGTCTCCTGGTCACCGACAAAAATCACAGTCGCATCATGTTTGGTTTGAACGATCTCGAAGAGCAACTGCGGCGGCTGCAGGTGTTCCTTGATTACTGTGATAACACCAAACAGGAACTGGAAACGTTGAACCTGGTCGCGCAACGCAACATTCCCGTGACGTTTACCAGTCCGGCGGCGGATGTGATCAACGATACATTGGAGCCCGCCGTCGAGCCGCGAATCATGAAAGCGATCCCGGTGCATGCACGGGAAAACCGTGGTCGCCAGGATTCCGGCAAACAACAACCTGGATCCTCAGCGCCGAAATCGCGCGCTGCTATGGCCGCTCCAAAGGCAATTCGTAATCAACAAAAGAAAGCCGAGTAAAAATGGCGAACAATAATTTGATGGTCGGTCTCGAGATTGGGACCTCCAAGATCTGCGTGGTGGTCGGGGAGAGCCGGCCCGATGGCACACTCAAAATCCTCGGAGTAGGCCAGGCGCCATCGCGCGGCGTGCGCAAGGGCGAGATTGTTGATTTTGAAACGGCAATGAAATGCGTGCACGAAGCAGTCGTCGATGCCGAACAGAAAAGCGATGTGATGATCAAGAGTGTTTACGTCGCTATCGCCGGATCACATTTGCAGAGCTTTAACAATCGCGGATGCGTCATGCTGCCAGAGGATCGCGATGAAATTGATGAGCAGGATGTGGAGGACGTAAAAACTAACGCACGCGAGGTGAGCATCCCTGCGCAAAACGCGTTCCTGCATTCTGTCATTCAACATTACCAGGTCGATGGACAGCAGGGTGTGCTGAACCCGATTGGGATGCTCGCAGAAAAACTGGAAGCCGATTTTCACATCATTCACGGCGTGCGCACACGGATTCAAAACAGCATTCGATGTGTGAAAGAACTGCCGCTGGACGTGGAGGACGTAGTTTTTAGCGGCCTGGCTTCGGCGCAGGTCGTGCTGACACAGCACGAAAAGGATCTCGGTGCGCTGGTGATCGATATCGGCGGAGGAACGACTGATTACGTGTTGTACTCTGAAGGCGCGGTGCGACAAAGCGGTTGTGTGGCCGTGGGCGGCGACCACATCACGAATGACATCTCCATGGGTCTGCGGATCCCAATGGCACGCGCGGAGAAATTAAAAAGCGAAGAGGGCAGCTGCATTCTCGGAAATTGTCTGCCTGGCGAAATGATCTTGCTTAAAGACGATTCCGGTTTTGCGGGGAAAGAGATCGACCGCGAAACGCTGAATACGATCATTCACCTGCGTCTGCGAGAAGCCTTTGAGTTGCTCAAACGCAGACTCGAAGAGGAACCGTATCTTGGTTATCTCGGTGCCGGCATTTTCATCACCGGGGGCTGCAGTCTTCTGAGCGGAA
>QHQV01000464.1 GCA_003219945.1 Verrucomicrobiota bacterium
CTACCTCTGCACAGTCGCACTCGCTTACAATATTGGTCGTCGTTTTTACGGAAGATTTTCTGCCGCTGTGATCGGGTTTGTTTTAGCTACGAGCTCCGGGTTCATTGCGTACGCGCATTTCCTCACCGCCGATTCGCCGCTCTTATTTTGGATGCTGGCAGCATTCTGGTTCGCTCAACAGATCACATTCGCTCCTAACGCGTGGAATTACGGGATAGCTGGCTTCTTGACCGGCATCGCAACGGCGACCAAATACAACGGGCTAGCTGTCGGAATTGCGCTGGTTGTCGCGCACCTCTTCGTTACGAGACATGAGAGCGTTCGAAGAATAATTCTAAGTCGACAACTTTGGATTGGATTGGTCATGGCCCCAGTTGGATTTATCCTCGGATGCCCGACCGCGCTTTATGAGCCGCGAAAATTCTGGCACGATTTCATCTACAACTACACGGTCACGCCACGCTACGGGGGCCAGCCGGATCGCACCGCTTATCTGGCCGCTCTTGGCCGGATTCGCGAGATTGTCGGCATTCCGGGCGCTGTTTTGATTATCACCCTCGCGATTTTAAGCTGCCTGCGCATCCTCAGACGGCGCGACCTCAGCAATGCTGCGACCCGCGGATACATCCTAAGCGGTGCAGTATTCCTTCTCTATATTTCAAAAATGGGTGCCTTCCCGCGAACAGTAACGCGCTTCGTTTTACCAGCGATTCCTTTCCTCATTTTGATGATTGGTCCAGCGTTGCAGACGGTCGAAAGACGAAAATGGTGCCGCAGGTGTGTGATCGCGTTACTCGCGCCCTTACTGATTTACAACTGCATTTGCAGTTACCTCATCGGAAAGCGTTTCAACGATGATCCGCGGCTGACGGCGCAGCTTTGGATGATCAAAAATGTCCCGGATGGGAGCATCATCGAATCGAGCAGCAGCAGTCCGCATTGGTCAAAACTGCCGAATTTCGATGCACGTGAAGTTAACCTTGGCCTGGCCCATCGGCGTGGAGCGTCCGAGGGGGAGACTACTGACCTGCGCTTGCCTCATGTGTCCGGCCACGTCGAGTTATTCCGTAAAATTCTTCCCGAATGGGTGCAACCTTACGCTGTGGAGAAAGAAAAGAATCCCGACGAAGGACTGTTTACCGCCGCCGCCTTGCAGAAACGCGATCCGGATTACATCAGCGTCTATTCATGGAATTACCAAGTGCCGAGTCAAACGGTGCGCAGATATTACGGCGATCTTTTCGCAGGGAAATTCCCCTACGCAATGGTGTTCGATGCCGAGACAGCGCGTGTGCCGGCGTGGATTTATCCGAGAAAGATCGATTTCCTGGCCGGCCGTATCACCATCTTCCAGCGGAAAAATTGAACCGCTTTCAGCCGAAATCACTGCTCTATA
>QHQV01000463.1 GCA_003219945.1 Verrucomicrobiota bacterium
CGCGAATCACAGCCTGCAGTGATCGGCTGCAAAACTTTGTGCGTACCAGCATAAAAGTCGATTTCGCTGAACGTAACCCGAAAGCCCGGGTCCAGGATTGTGGCAAGCCAATCGTTGGCGGCTGCGAAGGCGTGAATTTCCTTTTCGCGTTGAGTTGATCTCGTTCGTGTCGCGGTCAGATACGGGTCAAATCGCGTTGCAAAATCGTGCAAGACTTCTTGTAACGGAGACGTTCCCTCGATGCGTTTTTTTGAGCGCGTCCAGAAAGCATTCTCGTCTGATTGCATCGAGAACACGTTAGCGGATTTCGCTTGTAACACGGAAAGGCTCTGACA
>QHQV01000296.1 GCA_003219945.1 Verrucomicrobiota bacterium
ATGAACCGTCTACCGTTGGCGACCAGCGCAGGACGAACTCCTGCGTGCGCGCCTCGTTTTCTTCTCGGAAGACCAGGCGGATGCGTCGGACGCTCTGGGGGCAGTCGAACAGGAGGCGGATCGTCTGTTCTCCTGGGCTTTGCGCACGCCATCCTGTTGCGCCAACAGTCAACAGCGCTGATTCGATCGGGTGCGCCGCGTCTTCCGATGTGACTTCGACTCGGGCTAGGGCTTCCAAGTCGAGCCAGGCTGTATTCGCTGACGGGCTTTCTCGCTGCGGCTGAGGACTGATTCGCTTTCGCATTCGTTTTTATCCTTTTTGACTGCTCCAAATCCGCGCGAAACGAGGAACCATCCTCACGAGACGCTTTTCAACAGCGGCCTCGCTTAGGTTTACTCGGGTTCCAGTTGAATGTGGAGATCGCGCTAAGCGGTGTCTCAGCGAAGGTTCAGCCCGGCCGAAGGTGCGTTGAAACGTCGGATGACGTAATCAAAGATCCTGTACAGAATCCGCGCCATCGTGTCAAGCCTTTTTCGCTTCCGATTTAGCGACTTGGGAGCAAATTGGGTCGCGTCTAAACTCCAAGAGTTTCTGTAACAGTGTATTTTTCTCGAGTTCGAAAGCAGGCCATTAAATTTCCGGTGCAGGCATGGGTCCGAAAAATAGCCTCATCACCTTTTCCTTCCCAACAACGCGCACCAGTTCGTGCATCATGCAATACATGGCAATGAGGACAAACAGAATAATCTGAATCGCCCAGAAATGCGGCCACACGATTTCCGCCAGCAGCTTTCGATTGCCTGCAACAAAGCCGCCAGTCTGCCGCCAGAAATCGATAAGACGTTCCACGTAGTGAATCAGGGCAGCCATTAGCCAGTAGATCAACGTCTTCCAAGCAACGTTGTAGATCAGCGGTTCATTAGGAAAGCGATTGATCATCGGCACCATGTCCGCGAGCAACACTGCTTTGCCCAGAATGAGGGCTGCGACGGCAATTGAAACTGAAGAGGATGGCGAGACTCCTGTTCCCTCCAGCATCAGTACGCGAATGAACATAATGATATGCAGCGCGACGAAAAAGAAGATCGTCGGCGGGAGGATCTTGAAGAATTCTTCTTTTAGCTTGGTCATTTTGAAGTGATTTCCTTTTTGCTAGGATGGCCAGCGAGTGTCCGGCGACCGTTGAAGTTGCTTGTGCATGTTTGTTTTGGGCTATCGATTCTTACAAAATTGGTCCCAGCATTGCAACGGTGTTATTCCAAAGTCGGCGGGTCATCGGCCATTGGGCCACCGCCTCGGCGGTGACGGGATGGGAGCGAGCAAGATAGGCGTCCTGACGGCGGCGCATTTCGGCAGTTAAAGTCGGATCGTAGAACAGAATGTTGTTTTCGTAATTCAAATCAAAACTGCGCCGATCCATGTTGGCCGAGCCGATCAGCGTGACTTCCCCGTCCAATGTGACTGACTTCGTATGGAGGAGGCCGCCTTGGTATTCGTAGATGAGGACCCCGGCGGCGAGCAAGTCACTGTAGTAACTGCGACTGGCCGCGGCCACAATCCATGAGTCGTTTCGCGCAGGGAAAATAATAATGGTCTTTACGCCGCGCCGGCCACTGGCACAAAGAGCGGCCTGCATGGCTTCGTCGGGCACATAATAGGGAGTCGTGATGACCAACTCCCGCCGGGCGGTGTATAACAAGGTTTCGAACACTTCGGGCATGGCCGAGTTATACACCGTCGGCCCGGTGCCAATGACCTGCGCCGTCAGCCCAGGGTCGCCGCGTGGCAACGGTTGACGCAACAAGGGCGTGAGATCGCCACCCATTTGCGCCATCCAGTCGCTCGCGAAAAGATACTGATTATGCCGGGCAATCGGCCCCTCAAAACGCATCATCGCATCTACCCATGGTGCAAACCTTGGCTTGATCCGGAACTCGGGGTCTGCGCAGTTCTGACTGCCGCAATAGGTGATCCGATTATCAATCACCAGAATCTTGCGGTGATTGCGCAAATCGATGCGTCCTCGCAACGGACGCAAGAGAGGATTGCCGATGGGCAAGGCGGTAGCCACCTGAACGCCCGCCGCTTGCATGGCTTTCCAATGGGGGGATTCGATCATGATGTGCGAACCCAACCCATCGGCCATCACCCGGCAGGCGACATGGCGTGTAGCCGCCCGTTTCAGCGCCTCGACCACTTTGAGTCCATTGTTATCCGGCAGCCAGATGTAAAAGATCAGATGAACATGATCTTGAGAAGCATCAATATCTGCGACCATGGAGTCGATGGTCGCGTTGGAATCTGACAGCAAGGTCGCGCAGTTGCCGCCCACGGGCTCGAAGCCATTGACCGAATAGCCGAGCCGGAAGAGGTGAGCGTAAGTCTCTGGAATTTTCGGTTGCAGATTAGGCGAATCCATCCCCGGGACCCTGGTAAGGTCAGGCATGACGGCCAGCACCGCGCACAGGCGACTCACACGCCGGCGGCCGATATTGGTTTCGCCGAGAAAGATATAGGCCAGGATCCCGATCACCGGCAGAACAATGATGACAACGATCCAGGCAACCCTTGAAGCGGGCTCCCGGTGTGGCCGCAAAATGACCCGCGCAATGACGCCGAGGTGGACCAGGAAAAAGGCTGCCGTCCACAGTGCAGTCAGGATCTGAATTTCAGTCATTCATAGGCTGGGTTGACGTGGTCATTTTCTCTCTCGTGTGCAATTCGTTACGTAATCGCGGGATCAAACAAGCGCAAAGTCTTCCAACGATTGATGACGACCTCGATTTACAGCGATAATTGTGCTATCAGTTTGTTGATGATTCGGAGGATAACGGTTTCTGTCGCAATCGTAGTCGCACTATTTACCGCGACGGTCCGATTGCCGGCCGCTCCGTGTATCATCACAAACACTGCGAGCGAGAAGCCGTGTGTGCCTGGTTGCTGCGCGAATAAGGCATGCTGCACCACAACGCACCAACGCACTGGACCAGCCGCTCAGCCGCTAGCGAAAGCGGCCTCCGATCAGCAAAACATCACTACAATTTCTGCCATCATTCCAATTCCACTGGCCATTCAGACAACGGCCAACTCTTCCGTCTATTCTAGCGTTGAGGCCGCATTCACTTCCTTGCCGCGACTCGCGCTTCTTTGCACATTTCTCATCTGATCCAAGAACGCTGACGCCCGGGGTGTGCCCATTCATCGGCATGCCTGGTCTTCAACCGCAGTCTTGGATCAATGAAAACAACAACTTTCTTATCGCTATTACTTACAACTTTTAGTCCGGCTTTGATTTCGGAAGCCAAACCGCTTTCGTATGTCGGCGGCACGATGGTGATGCAGGAGAACGACGAGACGGGGCACACGGTCTCGTTGGATTACACGTTCATCCCAACGAACGCGTTCGGCTTTTACCTCAAACAAGAGGAGAACGGTAAAGAGATCCTCATGGTCACGCCGGAGTTCAATACGCTGCTGAAACGATGGAACCTGCCCGATGGCCAGGGGAACATTTTTAACATGACTGGTGCCGGCCTGGCACGTTACCAGGGTAACAATCAGCCGTGTCTCTGGACTGCGTTCCTAGCCGACTACGAGTCGCGTCGCTGGTTTTTCTCTTACGAGCCGCGGTTTGTCTGGGACGGCGATATCGAGAAATCAGTCTGGCAGCGAACACGCATCGGCATAGCGCCCTATCTCGCTAAATACAACGACTTGAACACCTGGATCATGTTTCAGGTCGATCATCATCCGGCGAAGCACGACCATTTCGTGGCGACGCCGCTGATCCGCTTCTTCTACAAAACCTACCTATTCGAGGTCGGTTACAGCAGCAATCAACACATCATGATCAACTGGCAAATTCAATTTTAAGGAGGAAAACATGAAAAATTATCTACTAACACTCGTCGTCATCTTTGGCCTAACGGCAGCTGTTTCTGCCGACACAATCAAGGCCACAGTCAACGGAATGGTCTGCGGCTTCTGCGCAACCGGAATTGAAAAAACCTTCAAGGCTCAGCCGGAAGTTAAAACCGTGGATGTCGACCTGGAAAACAAGCTGGTCACCATTCAGACAAAGCAAGGGCAAACACTGCAAGACTCAAAAATTAAGAAGTTGCTCGGCAACGCCGGCTACTCCGTCGTCGCTGTTGCACGACAGAAATAATGAACGTGCGAACCATTATTCTGGAGATCCTGACAATTCTCAGCTCCTTTAGCACGCTTATATGCTGTGCGTTGCCGGCAGCGCTCGTGACAATTGGAGCAGGTGCCGCGCTAGCCAGCGTCGTCACCGCAGTGCCACAGCTCGTTTGGCTTTCCGAACACAAGCTTCCGCTGTTCGCCTTTGGCGGATTGATGCTGGTGCTGTCCGGCGTCTCGGCTTACCGCAATCGCAACGCGCCATGTCCCGCTGATTCCGCGCGGGCAAGGTCCTGTATGCGACTGCGGCGTTGGTCGGCACGCATTTTTTATTTCTCCGCGGTGTTATACGTCATTGGTTTCTTCTTCGCATTTCTGCTCTCCCGGATCGTTTGAATCCCGACTACTTTCAGCACCGATCGCTGAGATGCAGCCCCAACCCCAATTAGCTTTCTTGAGACTGTCGGCATTATCTCCCAGTACTTCACGCATCGACAGCACACACTTCATCACACCAGGGCTTCGACTCTCGCCTGAATGTCGTTTCGAATTTGCGTGTGCCTTCCGGCCGTTACTGGCCCGTACCTTTGCCGGCGGCCTCGGCCTGTTGCATCCTTTTCGCCATCTCCGCTTTCACTGCATCAAGGTTGAAGCTTGCGCCTCGCTGCATCGGCGGGTAATCGAGGAACGTCTGGAGTTCCTTGCCCATCACCTGCTGGACAAACACAAAACGCCAGAATTGGAATTTGAACCAATCGAAGTATTGCTGAGCGCCGTCTTTTGTTCCGTTATTGGGCCAGCCCTGGCGCTCGAATGGGTCCAAGCGCAGGTTGATTAAATATGGTACATCAACATGTGTCTTCTCACCGAGCCAGCCTTGGGGCTGGTCAATAAAACGATACTTGTAGTCATCGATTCGCACCGCGCCGACTGTGCTTTCACCGAGGTAGAAGATTTCGTGACGGTTCGATGGCCCTTTGCCAGTGATGGCAGCCGTCTGGTCGTAGCCATCGAGGTGATTCTTATAGGTCCGATCGCCGAGTTTTACGCCTTTAAGCAACTGATCGGTGATGTTCGGGTTACCGGCGGCATCGAGGAAAGTTGGGAACCAGTCCAGTCCGGAGAAGATGCCGTTCTGCACGGAATCTGCCGGCACATGACTGGGCCAGCGCAGAATGCACGGCACGCGGAAGCCGCCTTCGAGGACCGTCCCCTTGGACTGAGCGAATGGTGTTGTTCCGCCATCGGGCCAGGTGAAAAGCTCGGTGCCATTATCGGTGGTAAAGACGACGATGGTATTATCGTCAACGCCGAGATCCTTCAGCTTCTGCATAACTAGACCGATGTCGTCATCGAGCTGGGCCATGCCTGCTTCCTCTTCCGACCAACCATTCACCGAATTGCGCATCTTCTCGTATTTGTCGGGAAGATGGGTGACGATGTGCATGCGTGTCGGATTAAGCCAGCAGAAGAACGGTTTGCCGTCATTTTTGGCTTTCTCGATGAAAGCCAATGCGAAGTCACGGATCTCGTTATCCACGGTTTTCATCCGTTCAGGATAAAGTGTGCCAGCATCCTCTACCTTTTGTTTGCCTATCTTGCCCCATCGCGGCATCACGGTGGCGTCGTCGGTTTCGGTGGCCCAAGAATGGACCATGTTGCGGGGGCCAACCTTGTCTAACAAGTCCTGCGGGTAATTAGGGTGGGCCGGGTCTTCCATCGCGTCGAGGTGATAGAGATATCCGAAGAACTCGTCGAACCCATGGACAGTTGGCAGAAACTCATTCAGATCGCCGAGATGATTCTTACCGAACTGACCGGTTGCGTAACCCTGCGCTTTAAGTGCCGTCGCGATCGTACAGGCTTCAGCCGGTAGACCGGTTTTGGCGCCCGCCTGGCCGACTGTGGTCATGCCCGTCCGAATTGGCAATTCCCCGGTGATGAAGTTCGCCCGGCCCGCCGTGCAACTCGCCTCAGCGTAATAGTCGGTGAACAGCATCCCTTCCTTGGCAAGCTTGTCGAGGTTTGGCGTTCGCCCTGCCATCATGCCGCGATGGTAGGCGCCTATGTTCCACATGCCGATATCATCGCCCATGATGAACAGGATGTTGGGTTTCTTGTCTTGCGCCTGGGCTGGAGCGACCGCACTGAAAAGCGCAGCCGTGGTTGTAAGCAGCGACAAACCGTTACGTATTAAGTGTCGTTTCATTTTTGTTTATTGTTGTTGTTTGGTTTCGCGTGTGTGGAGGGACAGTTGAATTAAACCGTGACTCATGAAATTTAAGCTATCTTGCTCATCTAAACCGCCCGACTCCTACTCCCATTCCCATCGGTCCCCAGCCCATGCCCCAACCGCCCCATGCACCCCACTGCATTGCTGCATCTTGGTACATCTCGGCGGTCTCGAGATTCTCCTGCGCAATGTTATTTGCGGCGCGGAGTTGTTGGTAAGCCTGGTACTCGTGCGGTCCACCGACATACGCCTGGTTATGTGCCGCGTCCGGGAAAATGTAGTAGGTTCTCCCTTGCCTGTTGATCATGGCCACATGGCCCGGCTGAAGCTGTTGGAGCTTTTGTTGCTGCGCAGGCGTCTTGGGGGTGATCACCTTAAAGCCGGATGCCACAAGCAAGCTCTCCTTGTTCTGCGTGCTGCTTGTTGTACTGCAACCGAACCGTCAACGCTAACAGAGCGATGACGCTGATGGTGTTGAATGAGGTTCGTATCTGTTTCATTTTGCTTCCTCCCTGCTTTGGTTTCATTTGGTATCAACGTGAGTCGGACACAAGGTTTTTCTAATTAGTTCCTTTTTTGTTTCACGTTTGTCACTCTTTTGTCACATGATTGTCACTTTCCGAAATGCCGACGCGCCCCGACCGGCGAATCTGATCGCAACCGCGCAAGCGTGACTAGGGTTACTCTCATGCTTGATTTCATTCGTCGGGCTCCGTTCGTAGACACGCCCGATGCCCTTCTAGCCCGCCGCCCGGTGTGCCCAATAAGCAACCGTAAAGATGCGCAGTTCGGTCTTGAGTAGGTATGGGACTTTAGTCGTACTACTTTAGGCGGAGGACGTGAATTGCCGCTACTGGCAAAACGCCGGTTGTTCAGACGCGGGGGAGCATCAGCAATTGCCAAAGCGGCAGGCAGAGCAACACCCACGCAAGAATCATAAAAACGATCCGCACGAGCTTGAAATGAAAGCGCTGTCCGATGGCCGTAATTAAAAGTACGGTGGCGAGGAAAACAGTGATACGCACGTACTGGTCTCCCGTCTCGCCGGATTTTGTGCCTTGTTCGGCGACTGCCGAAGCTTCCTTGCTCAAGCCAAGGAACTGCTCGTGCTTTGCGTCATGATATTCGGGCATGAAGATCGGGCCCGGAGGCGCTTGCGCGTTGTTAAAAGGATCTGTGCTCATCCAAGCTGCGAATGCGGGGCGGTACTCGTCGCGAAAACGCCGCTCGAAGAACTCCGCCGCCTGCTGCTGGCCACCGAGCTTGGCGGTGAGCCAACTGTTGAAGGTATCGCTGTCGTAGATCCGCTCCTCTCCAGCCAGGGTGGCAAGGCCTTCGGCAGTAACTCGAAGCCGGTTCGCCTTGGCGTACTCCTCTGCGCGTCTTCCAGCCCACGATGCTGCCTGGTATCCGCTCCACGCGGTGGCCACGGCGACCAGGGCGAGGATCAGTGCCTCAATAATTTCAATCACTTCCAAACGGGACTGAGATGTATCACCGCTGTCGCGCACTTGGTTTAGTTTTCTAATTACATAGCCTAGCGGTCCAACCGACTCTAGCATGGCAAACTCTTCTCTGCGGAATCACATCCGACTATTAAGAGTCGGCCGGCAGCAGGTGTTCGTTGGTCCGTCTTGAGCTCGACGGAATCAAATGGCCATTTTGATCGAAGCTAAGCAGGATGATCCAATCAAACACGGCACCGGGCCATTTGCCATTCGGCAGAAAACTTTTCGGGTTTGCTCCCAATCCAGCGAGCAGAGCCGGAATGTATGGGTGACGCCAACAGATGAGAATCACTTTTCCCTGCTGGTTCGCACGCAAGTCAGCCGCCAGGTCAGCCGACTGAACGTTGCCGAAACGCGTATCGATTTTCAAATTCGCTGCCCTTGCAAATGGTTCCATCGTTAAACGCGGCCGATGGCTCTTCTTTGAGTCTTTAGCAGCAAAAATGACCTGCGGTTCCCGCCGCTTGGAATCCACGGTGAACTTTAGAAAGTAATCCTTGTATGCCTCGGCCCGCTTTTCTCCTAGCGGCGAGATACCTTCGCCGCTATCCGCGTCTTCCGCATGACGAATAATCAATACCACGGCGTCCTTCGGTCCTTCTTGAGCAGTCGCCGCGACTACGAACGCGGAAGCAAAAATGACTGAAATCAAGAGGCGGCTATGCATGAATGTCATGATTCAGACGCGTACGGGGAATGTCAACAAGCGTGTTGGCGACTAGTCAGCAGAGCGCCTTCGTACGTGTTTAGCGGCAGTTTAGGTACGGGAACTTTCGAAAGCGAATCAGTTTAGCCAAAGGCGCCTCTCATGCTAGTCCGCCAGTGGACGGATTGACTTATTCGCTCCCGCTCATTTCGGCCTCTCGGCTTAACCCATCTATGTCGCTCGCATCCGTGCGGCTCCATTCGCTGTGGCGAACCTGGGCAGCGCCCGGCCTCGAGGTCGATCCAGAGGTCAATGCTGAGCGCTCCTCTGCCTCGCCCCGGTAACGGGGAGAGGATTGAGGTGAGGGGTATTCGTAAACGGCTGTTCAAAAGACGAGTTAATAGTTAGAATCAATCGTTGTGGAACGCGCTCGGTTGCTGCGAAAGAAGGCGACGCAGCCTGAACGTATTCTTTGGCGACACTTACGGAACCGAAATTTCGCAGGCTACAAATTTCGCCGACAGCATCCGTTCAAAGATTACGTCTTGGATTTCTATTGTCCCACTGCAAAGCTGGCTATCGAACTAGACGGCGGTGGACATAATTATCATGCAGGCCAAATTCGCGACCGCACGCGGTCGGAATTCCTCGCGCGCCATGGGGTCATTGTGTTGCGATTCTGGAATCATCAGGTCCGCAGAGAACTCGATAGCGTCTTGCGAGCAATCTGGTTCGCACTCGGGGAGCGACAGCAAAACAAACCCTCACCTTCATCCTCTCCCTTTGGAAAAGGGAGAGGCGAAGTCTAACAGGCGTTGAAATTGAGATCATTTATGCGAGTTGCCGATGTGCTCCTCGGGCTTGGCAGGCACGAAGGAACACGAATTTCTCGACG
>QHQV01000466.1 GCA_003219945.1 Verrucomicrobiota bacterium
CTGGGCTAATCCGTTCGTTCAGCTTTCTCGGTAACGAAGAGCTCGCCGTGCAAGCCGTCACTGGCGGTATTGCCGAAGCGCTGATTGCCACGGCGTGCGGTCTGGGTATTGCGATTTTCGCGTTAATCCCATTTAACTTTTTCACCTCTCGCGTGTCTAACTTGGAGTTCGAATTGCAAACGGCAGCCACCAATTTGGAAGTTATGCTCCAAGCCCAAACCGCAGAAAGACACGTGGCGATCGAGAGCCGCACACCCTCATCGGCGACGCGGTCTTCCATCTAGCATTTAGTATGCGCGTAGCGTCACCCATTCCACATAAGAAAGCGCGGATCGAGATCATCCCATTGATCGACATCATGTTCTTTCTGCTCCCAGTTTTATGATGGTGAGCCTGAGTCAGGTGCACATGAAGGGAATCAAAGTGAATCTGCCCTCGGGTGTTTCAGGTGAGGTCCAGACAAAACGCGAATACGTCAGCGTCTCTGTCGATAAGGATGGCCATTATTTCTTTGATAAGGACGAAGTCGCCGACCAAGAATTGCTGAACCGTCTGAAAATGGCGCATCAATCGGCTCCTGACGCGAAGGTGTTTGTTCGAGGGGACAAGGATTCAGTCCACCTGAACGTTGCTCACCTGTTGGATCTTGTTCGCGCGGCTGGCTATTACAAGATTTCCTTCGAAATTAAGAGCGAATCGCTCAAGGCCGTTCCCGGGGCACACTGAATTTGGTATGGCAGAACCGCTAGCACAAACGTCAAAGGAGGCGAGAGTGCTCATTTATCGGCCACCGCCGCGATGGTATTTCTGGACGGCACTTGGAGCTGCTTTAGGGATCCACTTGGCAGCGGTTGTGGCTTCTCAACGGCGCGAAGCGCCAGCCGTGGAGCTTCCGCCTCAACCGCCGCAGGTGGTGGAAGCGGTGCTAGCTCCGCCTGAGGCGACTCCGCCGCCCGAAGACATTCCGATTCCAGAGCCGCCTCCTCCGCCGGAGGTTCAACCGGAGTTTGTCGAAGAAAGAACACCCCCACCGAAACAACCACAAACGGCAAAATTCGCGCCGGTCAAGAGTCCTGGACCGATGTCGATGTCAAAAGCGAAAGCCCTCGCGCTATACGCGCCACGTCCACAGTACCCTTACGAGGCCCGTTCACGGCACGTCACCGGGAGTGGAGTGATCGTCGCCACGGTGGACGCAGGTAGCGGCAACGTCACTAGCGCTAGCGTCTCGTCAAGCACCGGGAGTCCCATCCTGGATAATGCCGCCACCAGTGCGTTTCGACAGTGGCGATTTAGACCTGGAACAGTTTCCAAGGTTAACATTCCCATCACCTTCACCATGACGGGGGCTTCCTACTAGATATGAGACTAGCCTCGCCAGTTCCGAAAAAAAGAGCTCGGATCGAGATCATCCCGTTGATCGACATCATGTTCTTTCTGCTTGCTAGTTTTATGATGGTGAGTCTGAGCCAGACTCACATGAAAGGCATTCGCGTCAATTTACCGGCTGCGGTTGGGCCGCCGCCAAGCGGGGTGAAGGACTTTGTCTCAATCAAAGTGCTGGAAGGAAACGCGGTGTTCTTCGATAATCAGTTTGTAGCGGATGATCAAGTGCTCCCTCGATTATTCCAGCTTCACAGGGCAAACAAGGACATCAAAATCTCGATCAGCGCGCAGCCGATGGCGATGTATGGCGACGTGATCGGACTGCTGGACAAAGTTCGATCGGTTGGTATCACCAAAGTTGGGTATCAGATCAGGGCAGCCGGGGGCGTCACCCAAGCGGCGCCTGCTCCTCCTGCTCCTCCTCCTAGCCCTTAGCCGCCGAACTCGAGCCGTCGAAGTCTATCGGCAAGCGCGCGAATCGCTTTGGCGCGATGGCTGATTGTGTTCTTCACTTCGGTGGGCAGTTCACCGAAAGTCTGCTTCAATCCTTCCGGAATGAAAATCGGGTCGTAGCCAAATCCAGAGTCGCCTCGCGCTTCATCGGCGATACTTCCTTCCACAATTCCTTCGAAGGTTTCGAGGAGATGGCCGTTGCGCGCGAGCGCCACGACGCAGCGAAATCGAGCACGACGCCCATCGTCTGTGGCGCGAACTCGCGCAAGCTCGCGAAGTAGTTTATCGATTTTGTCCCTGTCCGTCGCGCTCGCGCCCGCGTAACGCGCCGAATAAACTCCAGGCGCGCCGCCGAGAGCGTCAACCTCCAGTCCCGAATCGTCAGCAATCACGAGAGCTGGCAGTTGTTTTGATGCCGCGAGAGCTTTGAGTTTCGCGTTTTCCTCGAACGAGGTTCCACTCTCGGGAATCTCCGAAACTTCGGGATGCGCTACGAGATCGCGCACCCTAAACTCCGGTCCGAGAATACGCTGAATCTCGCTCGTCTTATGTCTGTTGCGCGTTGCGA
Source organism: Verrucomicrobiota bacterium (assembly GCA_003219945.1). Taxonomy (GTDB): domain Bacteria; phylum Verrucomicrobiota; class Verrucomicrobiia; order Chthoniobacterales; family UBA10450; genus Udaeobacter. Next base: position 2,408 of record QHQV01000466.1, read on the forward strand.
CTACAAGTTCGATCACCCTTCAATTGAATGTGGAAACCGGAAAAGAAGAGTAAATTCTAATTTCTTCTCCTGGTTTCCTGGTTTCCTGATTTACCTGTAATGAGTAGCAATCGCCGTAAACCCTATCCGTTCGACCAGATTGAGCCGAAATGGCAGGCCATCTGGCACGAGCGCCAGCTTTTTCACGCACCCAATCCCGGCGAGAAGAGTTTCGAACCCGGTAACCCAAAATTTTATGTGCTCGATATGTTTCCTTACCCGAGCGGGGCTGGGCTGCACGTTGGGCATGCAGAAGGCTACACCGCCACCGACATCATTGCGCGCTACAAACGCATGCGCGGCTTCAACGTCTTGCACCCGATGGGTTGGGATGCATTTGGTCTGCCCGCGGAGCAATATGCGATCAAAACCGGCCAACATCCTGCAATCACGACGCGTGAAAACGTGGCGAAGTTCAAAAGCCAATTGAAGCGGATTGGTTTTTCTTACGATTGGCAACGGGAGATCAACACGACTGACCCGATTTATTACAAATGGACACAGTGGATTTTCCTGCAGATCTACAACTCCTGGCTTAACCCGGAGACAAATCGGGCTGAGCCGATTTCCACTTATCGGGGTACCGACCCGGACACCGTTCGCCTCGCTTACGTCGCTGATGTTCCGGTGAACTGGTGCCCCGAACTCGGCACCGTTTTGGCAAACGAAGAGGTTGTAGATGGCAAGAGCGAGGTTGGTGGGTTTCCGGTCGTTCGAAGACCGATGCGGCAATGGATGTT
>QHQV01000465.1 GCA_003219945.1 Verrucomicrobiota bacterium
TCTGGCGCCAGGGCAACAACCACCGCCGCCAGGAGAACCCGGAGCGGTAGGACAACCTCCGGCTGGACAAGCTCCAGCAGTAGGCCAACCTGGAGCACCAGGCGCACTGACCAGTCCGGCAGCAGCTGGCGCAACGAGCCCCGCGGCAGCCGCTGCGACGAGTCCTGCTCCTGCTGTTGCGGCCACTCCGGAACAACCCGCTGGCATTTTAGGCAGCAACTGGTTAATCGACAAATTTCACAAAGGCGGCCCGGTGATGTGGCCGATTCTGATCGTCTCAATCGTAGCGCTCACCGTTGTGCTCGAGCGATGCATTTGGTGGGGTGGCCGCTGGTTCCGGCGGGATCCGAAACGGATCGAGAAAGTTTTCACCGCGATTGAAAATGGTGACATAGCTGAGGCCTCGAGGCTTTCGCGCAGTTCCCGCGATCCTGTGCTACGAATGCTGTGGAACGGTCTGAACCATCAGCACAGCTCGCTCGAGGCCGCGTTGCAGGTTGCCGCAGGCATCGAGATCAAGCGGGCGGGACGCTTCCTGGTCGTTATGGATACGCTTGTGACGCTCGCGCCGTTGCTTGGTCTGCTG
>QHQV01000467.1 GCA_003219945.1 Verrucomicrobiota bacterium
ACTCCTTTATCGAAACCTCGCGTCCAAACGGGATTTCCACTGTGGCGATGGCTTGCGCCGAATTCCCTTGCACCACGGTTTTAGGAGGAACGGATTTAGTGACGACACTTCCGACAGTGACTATCGCTCCGCGGCCAATGGTCACACCCGGCAGTACGATCACTCCCGCGCCGAGTGTGGCATCTTCCTCGATCATTACGCCCTGCTGTTCACGATAATGCGCAATAAGGGTAACCCGCATTCCAATAGCTGCTCCGTCGCGAATGGTAACAAAGTGCGGGCACGACGTTTCTATTATGGCGTCATATCCGATCCACACGTCCTTTCCGATGTTAACGCCGCGCCAGCGGTTGAGACAGACTCGCAGAGTTGTAGCACCCGGTGCAATTCGGGTGAGCAACAGAAGAATTCTGTTTTTTAATCCGGGCAGCAGTCGCTCCGCTGACATATTATCGTTTTTTTCCGGTAGCATTCTCGTTTCGTTTTTCAGCGTCAAAAATTTTCGACCGCCATAGTATTATTCACCGGAATTAGCGCATTTACCCGGGCTGAGCGTCAGACCTCTATCCACGAGTATTGCGGTTATCGTTTTGCATTCTCTGCAGTATATCGTGCCAGCGGCCCAATTCTTGTGATATCTTCCGCATCTAGCAGGCCCAAATCGAGTTGTATTTGAAATTCATGCTCAATCGCGCTGATCATCTCGAGTATTCCGAGCGAATCGATTACTCCAGCCAAGAAAAGATCGAAGTCGTCTGGAAGTTCTGCAAGGTTCACTCGCATGCCTTTGATCGGTTCAGAATATCTCGTCAAGAGAAAGTCCCGAACATTGTCCTGAGTAACGTCTTTCATTGTATCAACGAGTCCACAGGGCCTTTTCAGCCGGCCAAAGACCGAACGTAAAAACAATCGTTAAGCCCGTCAAAGCGCCAGCCCATTGATTCATGCAGCGCAGCGAGACGGGTTTCGGTCTGATTGATCCAGAGAAACCCCGCGTGAATGCCGCGCTGATGCATTACGCCATAGAAATTGCTTTGCAGTCGCAAAAAATCCAGAGCGTTCCCGCTGAGATTGTAGATGTAATTGTAGTTCACCCGTGGCCCTTCAAGCTGGAAGCACACTGCTCCGCGGATCCGACCCACATCGCGGTTGACGATGACCCACTGCTTTTCAACGTAATCGCGTAAGCGGTGCTTCGTGGGCAGGTGATCGGTGTATTTATTGAAGCTTTGGAAAAGCCCGTCGTAAAGCTGATCGACGTCGGCGGGCAGTGCGAATTCCAGCGCAGGATTCGGTCGCAGTGGAGCCAATCGATAAGTTATTATGCGACGGTAAGTAGCGATGGGACCGAACCCGGCTTGTTGAAAGGCGGCGGCTACCGTTTCGTCAGCCGCTTCGTCAGCCGCCTTTGTAAAGTAACCAGCGACTACCTCACGTGGAAACTTTACCTCATGCAGAGTTTGTCCGAGGTCGGCTAAATCAGTCGTAAAAAAATAGAGCCGAAAAAACTCGTGCTCATCATTTAGCAATAAGACTGTCCGCGCCGTTGCGGCACTGAGAATCTGTGATCCCACGATTTGCTGGCGGAAATAGTTCGTAAAAAAGCCGCCGATCGATTGAGCTTTGACGAGCGCCATTTCCTCGTGAACCCTCGCAATGCTGTCTGGCTGGAACTTCATTAGCCCGCAACGTATTCTCGGCGATTCTTTTTGAATCGTCCTCCGTGCATCGCACTTTCCACCAGCCTCACTCGAACCGGAATCTGAAACTCCTGAAGGCCTCGCACATCGCGTGGTTGCCGGAGCCGAATCGCGGCACACGGTATCTGGCCCATGATGGCGTTTTTCTCGCCGTAGACTGATACCTCTGCGACTTCCGGCATTTCCTGGACGACACTTTCGACTTGCGCCGGGTAAACTTTCTGGCCGCCGACATTAATAATATCAGACTGCCGCCCGAGGATTCGGAAATAATCACCGTCGACTTCGACCTTGTCGCCAGTACTAAACCAGCCGTCGTCCGTGAACGGGCTTGGCGCGTTGAGATAGCCGAGCATCGCAGATTCCGCCTTGACTTGGAGGATGCCGTCCACCACGCGAGTCTGAAAGCCTTCGCCCCCCAGCCTGACCCAAAGTGAATCCGACGAGCGTGATTTCGAACGCAAGATACCTACTTCCGACAGTCCGTAGGTCTGTTGGAGCTCGACGTTGGGTAGCGCCTGATGGAACCGGCGCAGCGTGCTCTCGGGCATTGGCTCCGTCCCGTAAGTGACGATTTTCAAGGACGACAAGTCGTAGCGGCGATAGGCTTCGCTTAAAAGAATAAGGTTGATGAACGTCGGCGAAGTAGGGAGTAGTTCCACTTTGTGCCGTTCGACCGCCCGCAACACGGTGTCGGGATCGCGACCCTGCACCGCCACAATGCATCCCGCATTCGAGAGCTGATAAAGCATCGTGTTAAAGCCGCCGATGTGGTCGTAAAGCAGGAACGTGATGGCGCGTCGGGCATGCCGGCGGACTTTGAACTTGGCGAGCATCCCAACGATATCGTGGACCGTTGCCTTGCTCTGCCCCGTCGAGCCGGAGGAAAATAGAACCAGCCCAGGATGCCCGCGCTTACGGAGCCGTTGCACGATTTCGTGCGCTTCGGGTCGCTCGAAAGGTGTAAGCCGCGCCTCATCACGCGCATCAAGTTCGAGTAATGCCTCGACTCCAGAAATCGCCATGAACTCGGCCTTTTTCGCAGCGACAGAAGAGGTCAGCGGGACCGCGATGCAGCCGGTTTCAATCAGCGCCAGCATGAGCGCGATCGCATTCGGCGAAAAATCCGCCTCGACGGCTGTGACCGTTCCGGCCGCGATCCGATTTTTTCGCAGATAGCTGCGCCACTGATTCGTCCGATTCAAAAGTTTGCCATACGCGAAGCTCTGGTCGCGCCAAATGACCGCCTCGGATTCCGCGTTTTGGCGGAAGACGTCGAATAGAAAGTCGATGAACATCAAACTCCTCCAAGGAAAATGACCTGGCCGGTCACAAAGTCGCTAGCGGGCTGTACAAAAAAATCGATGACGTGCGTTACATCACGCACCTCACCGTAGCGCTTGATTGCCTGCCGCTGAATCAGCGCCTCCAGCTTGTCCGGTGAGACGCCCCGGATCAGATCAGTCTTAATGGGCGTGGGGCCAATCACGTTTACGGTAACGCCGAAGTCCGCGAACTCGCGCGCCAGAATTTGGGTGAGGGAAATCACGGCGGCTTTGGAGGCAGCGTAGACTGCTTCGCCCTCCAGTTTCAGCGGCACGGCTACCGTGGCAAAATTCACGATGCGACCGTAACGGTGGAGCTGCATCAGGCGCGCGGCTTCGCGGCAAAAGAGAAACGTGCCCGTGAAATTCGTTTCCATGATCTTGTTCACCGTTGCGATGGGAGTGAGAAGCGAATGGTTCATCGACGCGACGCCGGCGTTGTTGATGAGGACATCCAGCCGACCTTCCTGCTTTCTGATCTCCGAGAACATTCCCTTGACCGCCGATTCATCGCCGACGTCGAGGCAGCAGTGCCGATAATTCGCCAGTCTCCCTTCAAATGGAGACCGGCTACACCCGACGACATGGTAGCCACTGCCAGCGTAATGTTCGGCTAATGCGCGACCGATGCCTTTCCGCGTCCCGGTGATCAAAACCACCTTATTCTCGGCCATTTCGGGCGTCTATTATGAGGGTGCCGATGTAATCAGCGAGCGATTGAATCGAGCGGAACGGACTTTCTTTCATCGAAAGCGCCCGCTCGTCAGCTAAAGTAAGCGCGACTCCGAACGCCTCTTGGATTTCGCGTTCGGTCGTAACGATGAGTGTCACAAGCCGCATTGAGTCCAGAACCGATTTCGGACCCAGCAATTTCGTTTCAGGCGCCTTGATGATTTTTCGATCGACAGGCAACTCCTCGTTAATCCAATCAATTGCGCGATAAATCGCCGCGACCATGGTTTCCGAGTTGTTCATAGGGCTAACTACTTTCTGTAGATTTGATTAATGCGTAATCGCTGGACTTGTTGGCGCCAACCAGGAGGCGTGGCCTGATTCTTGATACTGAGCCTAAACGAATAAATCAGCCAGATCTAACACAAATAGCGGTGCGGCTATTGATTAGCTTTTACTGAGGGGTCAACAAAAAGCTCAACGGCGGCGCTGGTGCACATGGCACCGGTTCGCCATTTTCATGGTCGTGCGTATTGGTGCCCATCACTAGGATTTGACCTCTGTTGTTGATCGCGTGCGCTTCAAGGAGCACCACACCGAAAGGCAGAGAGGTTTCGCCATTGAGATCTCTTATCCCTGTTACGCTCGTCCAAATAAAAGCGCGATCTTCCGACGAGGTTGTCGAGGATCCAACCACAGCCCCGATGTCGTTGATACCGAGCGCTCGACTCGAGTTTCCACCAGGGAGC
>QHQV01000406.1 GCA_003219945.1 Verrucomicrobiota bacterium
AACGCGAAGGCGTGAAAATCAACCCGCCGAAGAGCTCGCGGTGACGAAGCATTGTCATTCTGAGCGAAGCGAAGAATCTCGGATCGCCTTCCTTGAGGAGTTCGCGCAGAGATGTTTCAAAGGCCTGGCCCTAGGCTCCGCGTTTCGTTGCAGCGCTTTTTTCAACATGACAGATCGAGTGACTCTGCAGGTCTCGCGCCGCGCGACATGCCAGTCCAGTTTAGCCTCGGCGCGCGAATTATTTATGTATGCCAGCAAAATCAAAGAAACAACAAATGGCAGCCGGAGCTGCCCTTGCCGCGAAGCGTGGCAAAAAGTCGAAGTCGTCGCTAAAAGGCGCGTCGCGCCAAATGGCCAGCTCGATGAGCGAAAGCGAGCTACGCAAAATGGCGAAGACAAAGCGCAAGGGAAAGCCCACGCGCAAACGCACGAAAAGTTAGAAGTCGTATTTGCCGTCCAGACAGTTGCACCAGCTAAAGATTCCACCTGCGAAAACCAAGCTGAGGAACCTGCCTACAAAAAGGATATAGGACGGCAAAGCGTCATTCTCCAAGGTAGTCGCCCTGCATTGCCGCCATCGCCTCTGTCAAAGGTGTTAAGCTCACCCTGCTTGCCCCGGTAAAGGGATGATCAAGCACATAGACCAAGAATAAAATTGACGTGACCGTCACGGTCAGTGTCGTGGTAATGAGGTATTGGGCGCGTATGTTTTTCATGCCAAAGAAAAAGGTGTAGGAGACTGCGAACACGCCGCCAACAAGCAACACCAACCAGATGACCGGTGGCACGGTATCATTACCCGCAAATATTCTCATCCGGCGATACTGAGCCAGGTTATTCAAACATTTTAACGCTTCACCGTACAGCTCCCGGTTGGGAATCGAGCTCACGTCAACTTGAGCGAATAATACCCTGAGACTGTTGTGAGCTCCGCCGGAATAAAGTTGAAGATCTCCCTCTGCCATCTTCGGGACTTCATCATTGTAAACTGCATTAAGGTAACCAATCACTCCCTGCTGAATGATTTTTCTGGAAGGATCGGGAAAGGTTGCGGCAGTGTGAAAAATATCCAGAGCCTCACTAGCCTCCATTTGCAGATTTTTGGTTGCCTCGTCATATCCGCCCCAGGTAACAAACACCACAAACGCTACCAGCACCCCATAGAACAATCCGAAGGCGTTGAAGATGATTGCAGCGACTTCGTGGTTCTCCTTTAGTACTTCGGCCGAATACCTTCTTCGCACTAAGTAAAGCCCAACAAGACCAAACAAGGTGGTAATCGTCGAGACGATGAAAAATGAAATCGGCGGCGGTAACTTAAGCAGGAATTGCATAAACTTTAACCCTTTAGAAAACTTCCCCCGAATCTTACCGCTTTTGACTTGTTAGTTCACGTTTGAGCCGATACCCGTCGGCCTGGGCACCGTACCCGCTGGCGTACTCAACTAAGCCGACGCCCTTTTTCCAGACGATTTTTTTGAAGTGTCCGGAGGCATGGCTCGCCTCGTAAATACAGAAGTCGCCTTTCGATTTGATCGTCGTTTTCCACTCACCCTCCTGGTGTTCGAAGCTGCCGCTGCTGATGCCGTAAATGTCATTCGGTTTAAAATCCGGCGGCTTGTTCAGCGCCGAAATCTTCTTAGCGGCCGCATCCTTGCCCTCTTCATTTAGCAGGACGATCTGGTCATCAGTCACGATAAAATAGTCCGGCCGAATTTCGCGCGGTTTATCCGCGCGCGATTTTAGATCCATAAATTCGACTTTGAAAATCGCGCCCCGCGGTATATTCGCCAGGTGCGTTGTCACCGCGCTGGCGGTGAGAGGGATATCTTTATCTCCAATGTCGTCACTCCACTCGGTCCGGCGAAATTTGGCAGAGACCGGCTTATCATCCGGTGTGTTTAGAAATGGATTGGCCGCGTATCCGGAAGCTGGGATCAACATCGTCACCATCATTGCCGCCGTTCGCCCGCAAATCATGAGATGATATTAGCAAAGCGCGGCATTGACAGCGCAGGCTCGAATTTCCTAATCTGGAAGTTCGGAAACCGCTCCGGCTATGGGCCCTCGTGGGTGATAACAAGAGTTTTGTCGACCGTAGTCTTCCGCATCTATCGACCTCCAATCATTGCCGCTCATTTTTGGTCAATCGAGAAGGCCGTTTCAAGCCTGGAACGTTGCCGTCTTCAGGAAATGTTCGGCGAGGATTTGCGGCCAAAATGGCTCTTGATTTCGCTCAGGAACGCCTCGCCAAAACTTTTCAATTTCTGTTCG
>QHQV01000405.1 GCA_003219945.1 Verrucomicrobiota bacterium
TGGGCGAAGGCTCAGGCCATGATGCCGAGCTGTTCGAGCTGATCAGCTCAGCGAATATCGCGACCGGTTTTCACGCCGGCGATTCCGATACGATGCACGCCGCCATCTTTGCGGCGAAGAACTATGGAGTAGCTGTCGGAGCGCATCCGAGTTTTTTCGACCGCGAGAACTTCGGACGCAAGGAGCTGACGATACCCGCCGAAGAAGTGTTCGACGCAGTTGCCTATCAACTTGGAATTTTTCAAGCGATCGCCTCTGTGCTGGATGTGCAACCGAATCACGTGAAGCCACACGGCGCCCTGTACAATATGGCCGTACGCGATGCGAATCTTGCCGACGCAATCGCGCGCGCCGTCGAATCGATCGATTCGAAACTACTGCTGTTCGCGCCGGACAAGAGCGAGCTTGCCCGTGCCGGTGAGAATCATGGTTTGCAAATCGCGCACGAGATTTTCGCCGATCGTAATTACCTGAGTGATGG
>QHQV01000407.1 GCA_003219945.1 Verrucomicrobiota bacterium
GCACAACGGATAGATTTTCGCGCGCGGCAAGATAGGCGATGGTGACGCCGGCAATACCGGCTCCAATTACACACACGTCGGCTGTGATGTCCTGCTGAAGCGGTGCGGTTGAAAATTTGTGCACCGTGCGTTCCCACAAGGACCGATTCGCGCCTGCACGTTCTCCTGAAGTTTCCATTTTATAGATGAATCGCGTCAGATGCGGTTACTAAGTGGCTGCCTGTGCGGATTTTCTACCGCTGAATCCTTGGCGGACGGCGATAAAAAAAACTAATGCGCTCCTGGCTGATTCACCTTGTCGCGTAAGCGAGGCGATTCTTTTGCTATCGAATGCGCTTGCGCAGGAGACGGAGAGGAGCATTGAACGTGTGGTTGTTGCTGCGCCTGAACTCGGGCCGACGAATGCGTCCGCCGTCGATCCCGACGTGCTCGGGTTAACCGGCGATTTTCGCAGAATCGAAGATGTTATGCCTAACGTCAGCATCAATGATGCCGGCGCAGATTCGTTTGAAGATGTTTACACGGTGCGCGGCCTGAACAACACCCCGAACTTCAGCAAGCAGGCGTTAATCATTTATGTCGATGACGTGCCGAGAGTCAGTACGTTTACAAAAACTTGCGTTGGAAATCTGACGCTAGAGCGGTCAGTCCCGCCAATACAACTCCAAAGCGCGGAACGTCTGGCTGCTATCGAACGATATATTTTAGGGATTCAAATGCTTTCTGCGCTGTCCAGCGAAGCACCGGGTGCATCGATCGCGTTGAAAATCTTCTTCGCGTTTGTAGAGGTGCTGCTGATTCCGGCTGGTGTTATCTTATTCACTGCCGCGACAAGCTTTTCGAGTACAGGGACCTGAAGGCGCTACCTATGCATCGGCCAATCTGCGCTTGGCGATGCTCGTTCTCATTTGGATTCACGCGATAATGATGAACACATCATGATATTTGAGGTTTGACCAAAATCCTCAATGGATTCGTTACCGTAGTGCTGAGTCCTGGTGACCGCCTGGTGACCGAAACGAGAGCTGTAACTCGGCTATTGAATCATCCCGCGCGAAGAAACTTCAAAACTGCTCGCTCGGCGGCGCGCAGGTCAGGGGGGACTGACTCTTTCTCAGCACCGTTGAGGCCGGCTATTCGCGTCCTGTTCAAGTAAGCTTCCACGATCACGGGATGAACATAACACTTGCGGCAAACCGCAGGTGTGTTGCCAAGAAGTTCCGCGACCGCGCAAATCGCCGTTTTGATGTTCGACTTTGCCTGTTTCTTCGTTTGGAACTCGTCCTGTTTACTAAAGGCGATTGCTGCCAATACCGTGCCACCCCAGGTACGGAAATCTTTTGCGGTGAAATCTTCACCTGCGATTTCGCGTAAATACTCGTTCACATCTTGCGAGGTAACATCTCGTACCTCGCCATTGTCGTCGACGTACTGGAATAAATCCTGGCCAGGTAGGTCCTGGCATTTCGCAATCACTTTCGCAACCCTGCGATCGCTAACATCCACCTCGTGTTGACGCCCGCTCTTGCCGCGGAACCGAAACAGTACCTTCGCGCCTTTGACCTTTGCATGACGATTTTTAAATGTGGTCAAACCGAAAGACTTGTTTTCGCGCGCGTATTCTTCGTTTCCGATGCGTATGAACGTTCGCTCCAGCAGCCGCACGATTGTCGCGAGCACTTTTTGCCGCGGTAGACCCGGCAATTTCAAATCTTCAGCAACTCGCCGGCGAATGTTCGGCAGAGCTTTGGCGAATTGAGCGAGACGGTCGAACTTATTTTCGTCGCGCGCTTCGCGCCATCGCTCGTGATAGCGATACTGCTTGCGGCCACGCGCGTCGCGACCGGTCGCCTGGATGTGGCCATTCGCCGCCGGACAAATCCAAACCTCAGTCCAAGCAGGCGGAATGGCCATACGTTTTATCCGCAGCAGCCGCTGCTCGTCGCGAATCGGTTTTCCTTCCGCGTCCAAGTATTCGAAGTCCTTGCCTTTCGCTCTGCGGCTGTAACCAGGCCGTTCGTCGTTGACGTACCGCAGACCGGCTTCTTCCGCAGCCTCGACAGAGTCAGCCGCGACGGCGGATTCGATTGCTTTCCCGTTTCGAGTGTTTGTCCCCATTTAGGAAATAGTCAATTCGAGCGAATAGCTTCTGAGAATGCCTGGCGGACCGCCGATATCCGTTCGGCTTCAATCCGCTCGAGTTGTTGTTCCGCCGAACGTTGTAGCTGCTCCAAGTTATAGCTCTTTAACCGTGGCAATTTCGCCGCTGCCAGCGCAACCCACATCAATTTCTTTCCAGTAACTCCCATGATTAATCCTTCCAGCGTCAGCACCAATCCCAAGCGGCCTGGCTCATCGCCTGCAATCATCAATCGTGCCCGACCAAGCTTTTCGGCCGCCCATGCACCGGCTTTGCGCACTTTGCTTTCTTCGACTCCGAGACTACGCATAACGTCGCGCAACGTATCTTGATCTGCTTTGATCTCCCTCTCGATTTCCACAAAGAAACTGCCGAGCGGCTCGCCTTTGTGGACTTCCGCCCAGTGGCCAATGAGTTCCATCGCGCTAATAGAACCGGCGAGATGATCATTCAGATAAGAGTCCAAGTCTTTCATCGGGTGAATGGCGTACGCAACTTAAACGGGAGGCAGCGGTTCTTCGGTCGTGCCGGCCATCACTTCACTGGTTGGTTTAAAACGTGATCCGACTTGCGCCTCGCTGATGATCTTTCTTATTCGTCGCCACACGCGGACATAAGCCTTTTGCGTCTTCTTCTTTTGTCCGGTCTTATGATCTTCACCACCGTAGACGATGTAATCGAACCAATGATG
>QHQV01000408.1 GCA_003219945.1 Verrucomicrobiota bacterium
ACAGATAACGCTAATAATGAAAATGGGTTTACGCTGGAGAGGGCGGATGGTGGCGTCGGTCAAGGAGGGCAGTGCGGAACATTTGTTACCATACAACCTTCTTTGCCAGCAAATACAACCGGATTTAACGATACTGGCTTACAGGCAAATCATTGGTATTGCTATCGCGTGAGGGCATTCAATGGGGGAGGTAATTCTTCTTGGTCGAACTCAGTGTCAATTAGGACTCACTAAAGCACAGCGACGAGCAAAAAAGCGATAACTAAGGGCAGCTTAGGCTCGGAATTTGTTTGGGTTGTCGCGCGCATTCGCGCAACCATGGTCCGAAGTCGAGAACATTCGAACCGAACGCCGGTCAACGAATTGTTTGCACAGAGGCAGGAAGACGTTTGGAAGCGGTGAAGCCGACGCATCAATTATAAGACCGCATTCAAAAATCGCGAGATTTCTCGTCGCTGTTGGAGGACAATCTTGATGCGGTACGTCGACAAAGCGATGAGCGGAAACGAATTTAATGACAGATGCCGAAGACTGTTGGCGCCGCTCATGTTTTCGATCGGCGACTAGCACCATCCTGAGCGGCGGAACAACGCGCGTTAGTGTGGCAGCGAAATGGCAACAGCGATCTCGGTGCCGATTCCGCCACGAGGTATATTATTGTGAATTCTTGCTTTAGTAAGTCTCTGAGCCGAATTCTCCGTCGCTGACGCGAGTGCGAATTTTCATCTTTGGCCTAACTACTGCAGTTGTCCGGATGATTTGGCCCCGATCGTTCATGGTGATGCTGTAGCCGCGGCGCAGCGTCGCGTCAGGTCCGAGCACCCGCAGAATTCCTTCGATGCTACCGAAACGGCGCCTTGCGTTTTCAATCAAGCGCGCAGGGCAGGCGACCAGCCGGCGATGGAGATCGGCAAAATGGTTGCGGCGCATCATCAGCTCGCGCACGGGACTGCGTGCTTGCATCATACGAACAGCTTCGTCGAGGCCTCGTTTGTAACCCTCGATTTGGTGCGCAAGACAGCGCTGCAAGGTCTCGCGTGCGTGATCGAGCCGTTGCTGCGCGTCGCGTACGCGATTCAGCAATTGGCTGCCCACCGTGCGCGCATAACGGTCCATCTGGCGCTGGAGATCCATGACATCAGGGACAATCAATTCCGCGGCAGCACTAGGGGTAGGCGCACGCAGATCCGCGACAAAATCGCAAATGGTAAAATCGATTTCGTGACCGACCGCTGAGACGATTGGCACGGCCGAATGGAATATTGCGCGCGCGACGATTTCTTCATTGAACTCCCATAAATCTTCAATACTGCCACCGCCGCGCGTGACGACGATGAGATCGACAGGCGCAAATACCTCGTTAGGCGTGGCGAACTCGCGAATGGCCACTGCAATTTCCTGCGCCGCGCCGGTCCCTTGCACGCGCACCGGGTTGATCAGAATTTGCAACCACGGCGCGCGACGACGGAGCACGTTCAAAATGTCGCGGACAGCTGCGCCGCTTGGTGAAGTGACAATCCCGACCCGATGCGGGAATTTTGGCAGCGACCGTTTCCGTTCCGGAGCAAATAACCCTTCTGCCTCAAGTTTGCGCTTAAGCGCTTCAAACTTTGCCTGGAGCAGGCCGACTCCCCGCGGCTGGATGATCTGAACATTGAGCTGGTATTGTCCGCGCGCTTCGAAAACTGTGACGGTGCCATAGACCTGCACCTGTGCGCCATCGGTCAGCGGTTGTCGCGGCGGCAGCATCGTGTCTCGCCAGATCACGCATGAGATTTGTGCGCGCTGATCTTTGAGAGTGAAATACTGATGACCGCTCGGGTGCAATTTGTAATTTGAGATTTCTCCTTGGACCCAGACCGCGGCGAACTTTGTCTCAAGCGTGCCGCGGATGCTTCGCGTCAGCTCGGAGACAGTAAAAACTTTTGCCGTCTGCTGGAAGAAATCCGCTGTCAGTTGCATTCGGGCCATAAATTTAACCACAGAGATCGTTGAGAGCGCAGAGTTTATTTTGTTCTGCGCGACGATTGTTGGGCGTCTGTATCGGACGCCGTCCTCGTTCTTGACTACTTGGCTGCCTCCCGGAACAATCCGGGCCGCTTATGAAGACCCGCACTTTTCGAAAAGATCGCCAGCACGCGAGGCGCGCGCGCTCCCGGCAGCTCAGCACACCTGCATCATTGTCCAAACAATTCCGCTTGCGCGCCCGTGGGCGGTTTGAGTCCGAGCTTGCGATAGGCGTTTGCGGTGGCAACGCGGCCTTGCGGCGTGCGTTTGATGTAGCCTTCCATGATCAAATAGGGCTCGTTGACTTCCTCGATTGTGCCGGCTTCTTCGCCCACTGCGACTGCGAGCGAAGTCAGTCCAACAGGCCCACCGTTGAATTTATGAATCAAGGTTTCAATGATGCGTTTGTCCCATTGATCAAATCCGTCGCGATCGATCTCGAGCATGGCGAGCGCGCGATCTGCAAGTTCAGCAGTGATTTTCCCTTCGGCTTTGACCTGCACATAATCGCGCACCCAACGCAACAGATTGTTCGCTGTGCGCGGGGTCCCACGTGAGCGCGCGGCCACCTCGGCCGCGCCCGCCGGGTCGATCTCCACGCCTAACAAGTGGGCGCTGCGCACGATGATCTTCTGCATTTCCTCGGCGTTATAGTAATCGAGCCGCGCAGTCATTCCGAAACGCGAACGGAGTGGAGCGCTTACCATTCCCGCGCGCGTCGTCGCGCCGACCAACGTGAACTTCGGCAAATTGAGCCGCAGACTGCGCGCCTGCGGTCCCTGGTCAATGATGATGTCGAGCCGGTAATCTTCCATCGCCGGGTAGAGGTATTCTTCGATCGCCGGTTGCAGCCGGTGAATCTCGTCGATGAAGAGCACATCGCCCTTTTCCAGGCTGGTGAGAAGCCCTGCGAGTTCACCGGCTTTTTCAATCACCGGTCCACTGGTGTTTTTGATATTCACGCCCATTGCGTTGGCAATGATGTAGGCGAGCGTCGTCTTGCCGAGCCCGGACGGTCCGCTCAGGCACGTCACCGCGCTTTTTAGCCGCCTCGACCATCAGCTCCAGCCGTTCGCGCACCTTTACCTGGCCGGTGAACTCGCCGAATGCGGGTGGTCGCAGCGAAATTTCAAAAGCAGCGTCTGGTTCCAGCGGTTTCATTTCAAGCGTTGAATCGTGATTCTTTCATCGCTAAATTGGCAGCGGGAGTCTGTTTGAAAAGCGGAGTTCAATCCGATTCACAAGATTACCATGAATTGTCACGCCAAATTCTTCGTTAGCACCAACTCGGTGCCCCGGGGTTTCTGGATATAATCGACCTGATCAAACGCGTAGCGAATCAAGTGAAGGCCAAGCCCGCCCGGTTTGATCTGGTCGTGCGACCGGCCTGTCATTTCGTGCGGGAAAATTCTCTCGCCGTAATCCCGCAAGCGCATGCGCACGCATTTGCGTAATCCTTCCATTCGCAACGAGATGACTCGATCCTCGCGCAAACGATACGCGTAGCGGATGACGTTCGTGCATGCTTCATCCACACCGAGCACCATGAACATTCGCTCCTTTTCGGAGAATGGATAGCCGTTCAGGAAATCGCGAACGCATTTCCTCAGCAACGCGAGGTTCGCAGTGTGACTGCTAAATTCGACTTTGCTTCTTTTCATCGCAGCCCGCAAAGACGTGAGCAGATTTCACCGACTGATTCAAGGGTGAGCGTATTTTGAGATGCGCGCGAGATGCCGCCGCAACGCAAAAAGCCGATGGACAGTCAGTCAAAGCGCTGTTCAATTTTGCTGGATGTGGCGAGTTTGGGTTGGGCTTTTGCTTTTTGCAACGCCGGTCTGGGCCGAGGAAAACGCTACTGCGTACGAAGCGTTGCATGTGCTCGGCACCGAATTTGGTCGCGACGCGCTACACCAAATTGTGTCAATCACGGGGACGAGAGGCGATCCACAGCCCGAGAAATGGAAAATTGTTGTGGAAGATCCGCAGGGTCGCGGCGTGCGCGAACTGGAAATTGCTGATGGAAAGATTGCTTCCGATAACGAAGCAGACCGCGACGTAGCAGGTTCCACCGAAGGAGCGACGATCGATGTCGCGCGGTTAAATCTGGATTCCAGCGGCGCGTACGCGGTGGCGAGTCATACGGCCGAAGCTTCACACGCGAATTTTGTCACAGCGGATTACACATTGCGCACAGACGATCGCGGTGAACCGATGTGGATTGTGACTCTCCGGAACAGCTCGTTGCGTCCCGTCGGCACGATTTACATCGGCGGGACACGAGGCACGGTGAGGCGAACGGACGGGATGTTTGCCGGCGCCACCATGGAGGACGTCCAAAGCGACTACGATCATGGGGAGG